>JAPJPE010000071.1 GCA_030825825.1 Streptococcus sp.
ATTTGATTCATAAAATGCTCCGTATATTGATATGTTAGAAATAGTATAACATGCCATTCCTTAAATTAAAAATTTTTGCTACGGTTTGTATTTAAAGAAACTATTTAGGTACTAGTTTCAAAATAAAAAAACTCTAAAGCGGGGAACTTTAGAGTTTCTAGTAAATCTTATTCTTCTTCTGCACTTTGTTTATTGGGCAAGAACAGAGCAAGGACAATACCAACGACTGCTGGTAGTAACCATGGGAGGGATTGGGCAGCAAACGGCAAGTGCTTAATGATGTTTGCTAGACCTGCAAGTTTAAAGGTACTTGCCAGAACGTCTCCAAACGCAACCAAGCTAACTAAGAAAATAGTCAATTGCATCCCTGGTTTTGATAGTTGAGTAAATTTATTTACAATCACAATCAACACAATAGTAATCGTGATTGGATAGAGGATCATCAAGACAGGCAATGAATAGGCAATAATGGCACTCAAACCAAGATTGGCAATGGAGAATCCAATCAAGGTAAAAAGAGTTGCATAGACCTTGTAAGAAATTTTAGGGAAAGTGTTATGGAAGAATTCCCCTGTCGATACGATCAAACCTGCTGTTGTGGTAAAGCAAGTCACCGTTACCATACCTGCAAGGAAAATTTGAGCAACTGGGCCGAAGATAGCCTTGGTTGCTTCTGAGAGGACATAAACACCCTTATTGGCATCGGAAGCCATCACTTCTGCTGGAATTGGGAAATGATTTCCAAGATAACCCAATCCAATATACAAAATACTAAAGCCAATGGCTACAACGATACCAACAATCCAGATCGTTTTAATGTATTCTTTTTTGCTGGTGAAACCAAGCTGATTAAGAGTAGTCACTGCGATGACGCTAAAGGCGACAGATGCCAAGGCATCCAAGGTGTTATACCCTTCAAGGAAACCTTGACCAAAGGCAGATGCTTGGTAGGCTTCTGTTGCCACTTGAGGTGCGTGTCCGCTGTACTTGAGCGCACCAAGGACAACGAGTACAACGATCAAGATAGCAAAGACAGGTGTTAAAATCCGACCAATACTATCTAGGATTTTAGAAGGATACAAGGCTATCAAATAGGCTAAACAAAAATAAACTAAGGTAAAGATAAAGAGACTCAGTCTACCACTTGATTGTCCTAACAATGGAGCAATCCCAACCTCGTATGAAACAGTAGCCGTTCTTGGAATAGCAAAGAAGGGACCAATAGACAGATACAAGGCTACCAGATAAACGATGGCAAACCAAGGAGCAATTTTTCGTGAAATCTCATGGATATACCCTTTAGGATTGAGTGTACCAACAATCAAGGTAATAATCGCAATCCCTACTCCTGATAAGACAAATCCAGCAATAGCTGGCCAAAAATGGCTACCCGACTGGGCACCTAGCGCAGGTGGAAAGATCAAATTCCCTGCACCGAAGAAAATACCAAATAACAACAAACCTGTTAAGGAACCTTTTCGTAACATGTGTTCTCCTTTACATTTTTCAATCTTTTCTAGTATAACAGCTTTTATCCACCACGGCAATTCTTTTTTTCTGAATCTATTGATTTTCTCAATTGGCAGCTAAGGCTTTTAACAACATTGAACGATTGTGGAATTCATAAGCACATTTTAGTCAATTGTGCTACAATTAAACTACTACTACATCTAGGAGTCATCATGTTTCTAAATATATTCTGGTTGGTTCCAGCTACCATTTTATTATTTTTCTTTATGAACGACCGCAGACGACTGATCAATGCTTACCTCTTTTCAGTAAGCTTAGGCCTTTTCCTCCTGATTTCTGCCCTTCTACTAGTTGTTCGTACGGAGCTCTGGTTTAACCAAAAGGTTGCCATCATTATCTTTTCAGTACTTGCTATTCTTGTTTTACTCAGTATTATTTTCTCAACTGTTTTTCTTCTTTTTAACGGTCGTCAAATGATATCTTTTGAAGGCAAAAGGTTGGCTAACCTCCTCTCACTCCTATATGGGATCTTTATTATAGGCGCCTTAGCACTTCACTTCCTTCCTGATTTCCCAGGGAAAGATCTCTTGATTTACCCAACAGACTTTGCCCTCTTTTACTCGACTTTTCTTTGTCTTTCTTATGTTTTATATGGGACTTTTTGCAATTACTTCCCCGTTCGTAAAGAGCCGGATGCTATCATTGTCCTTGGCTCTGGTCTAATTGGGGATAAAGTACCACCACTTTTGGCCCAGCGTCTAACTAAAGCAAAGACTATCTATGAGCAGTTCGAGGGGCGACCAAAACTAATTGTTTCTGGTGGACAAGGTGCTGATGAGTTAACCTCAGAGGCGGAAGCTATGGCAAACTACCTGATGGAACAGGGTGTACCACAGGAAGACATTTTGATTGAGAATCTTTCTCGAACGACTTTTGAGAATCTGACCTTTAGCAAGGCTATTCTTGAAGATCAAGGACTAGGAAAGAGTGTCCTTGTGGTGACCAATTCCTTTCACGCTCTTAGGGCTGGTGTCTTTATGAGACGATTAAAAATCCCTGGACGCAGTGTCGGTTCAAAAACAGCTTTTTATTATCTCCCATCGGCTTGGATCCGAGAAACGGTTGGGCTAGTTTCTCTCTATTGGAAATGGCATGCTGCTTTCTTAGCTTTTCTATTTCTGCCTTGGTTCTTTTCACAAATCATGAGTATCGTGAACTATTTCTTTATTTACTAACCAAAAAAGTTCTCTGCAAATTAGCTGAGAACTTTTTTATATCATGTCTAATGATCACTGAAGCGTCGGTATTCAATACGGAAATCAAAGTAATTCTCTGCTTGCAGTTTATGGAAGATGTCCCGATAAGCCTCTTCATCAAATTGATCGCCTCGATAAAGAATCTCAAAACTCAGATCATCGTATTCTAAAAAAGCATTAGCAGTTTTAAATCCATTTCGCTTATAGAAATCCATCCGAGACTGACGCTGCTCTATATTGTCGCATTCTTCATCTAAACGTTCCACTTCAAGAATCATGGTCCTTTGGTAAAATTCCACCAATTTTTCAATGATTTCTTGACCATATCCGTGGCTTCTTAAATGTGGCATAATGGCAAAGAAACTGACATAAAAAGCTTTCTGATTATAGATTGAAAAAGCAAATCCGACAAATTCTTCCTCGTTATAAAAAGCAAAGAAATTGGCATCGTCATTGTCCGTATAGCGTAAAAATTCTGATAAAGGAACACGCTCTTCTTCTGGAAATGCTTCGATATTCAGCCTTTCAACCTTATCCAAATCTGGGAACGTTTCAGTGATTAATTGGCTCGTTAAGCTCATATGGCCTCCTTTTCTGACACGATTATATCAAAAAATGTAAGGGGATTCAACTACTGATGCTTGTCGCTAGTTACTGAAGTTGGTATAATGGCACTATGAAAAGAATTCAACGTGTGGACCTCATAGATGGTCCTATTTTACCTACTCTTTTAAGTTTTGCCTTTCCTATTCTTTTATCCAATATCTTCCAACAACTCTACAATACTTCGGATGTCATGATTGTAGGACGATTTTTAGGTCAAAAATCATTGGCAGCCGTTGGGGCGACCTCTGCTATTTTTGATTTGATTGTTGGATTTGCTGTCGGTGTTGGAAATGGGATGGGCATCATTATCGCGAGAAATTATGGAGCTAAAAACGATGACCAATTACGAAAATCTGTCGCAGCAACTGCTGTTATTGGCGGCATCCTCAGTCTCTTCGTGATATCTATTGGTGTTGTGGGTCTTTATCCCCTTCTCCAGTTTTTAGGGACCCCACCAGCTATTATAGCTCAGTCCTATCTCTATATCTCCACTATTGTCAATGGTGTAGCTGTGACCTTTGCCTATAATCTTTGTGCCGGACTTCTTCGAGCGGTTGGCGATAGCTTAGCGGCACTCTACTTCTTGATTATCGCTGCCGTTCTCAATATTCTTCTTGATCTTTATTTTATTACCCAACTCCATCTCGGAGTCCAATCCGCTGGGATTGCGACCATTATTGCGCAAAGTTTTTCTGCACTTCTTTGTTTCTTTTATATTCGCAAAAAAGTGCCTTTCCTCCTGCCAAATCGCAACGATTTTGTTTGGGATCAAAGGCTCTATCAGGACTTAATCAGTCAGGGATTTACCATGGGGCTCATGTCTTCTATTGTCTCTATCGGAACAGTCATCTTACAATCAGCTATCAATAAGCTTGGAATGACCATCATTAGTGCTCATATCTCAGCGCGTCGGATCATGTCCTTTGCCCTCCTACCAATGGCTGCTATTTCCACTAGTATGACGACCTTTACCTCGCAAAACTTTGGTGCCAAACAATTCCGACGCATTCAAAAAGGCGTTAAACAAGCTTGTCTCCTCTCCTTCGTTTGGTCGATCATTGTTGCCATCCTCCTCTTCTTTACAAGCCCCTTCTTGACAAGCCTCATATCTGGATCAACCAATCCCTACTTGATCGCAAATGCCAGTCTCTATCTGCAAATCAGCTCCTGCTTCTATCCGGTCTTAGGATGCCTCTTGATTTTAGGGAATTCCCTCCAAGGTATCGGCCGAAAATTGACCCCTTTGATTTCTAGCTTTATCGAGTTAACAGGAAAAATTCTCTTTGTATTTTTCATTATCCCTCATACAGGCTATATAGGAGTCATTCTTTGCGAGCCTCTCATTTGGGTTCCAATGACCCTTCAACTTTGGTTTACCTATCACAAAGCCAGTCATCAGCTTCTTGCATCATAGCATTCGACGAGTACATAATAAAACAACTTCTGCTCATTTGAACAGAAGTTATTTTTTGTCATCAGGCGTTTATTAGAACAAGCCGATCGCTGTTCCATCAGCAGCTACATCCATATTTAAAGCAGCTGGACGTTTTGGTAGACCAGGCATGGTCATGACATCCCCTGTCAAAGCGACAATAAAGCCTGCTCCCAATTTTGGAACCACTTCACGAATAGTGATTTCAAAGTTTTCAGGAGCTCCCAAGGCATTTGGATTATCAGAGAAGCTATATTGTGTTTTGGCCATACAGATTGGCAACTTATCCCAACCATTTTTCACGATTTGGGCAATTTGTGTCTTAGCTTTCTTCTCAAAGTTTACCTTGCTACCACGGTATATCTCCGTCACAATTTTTTCAATTTTTTCTTCTACAGAAAGGTTGTTATCATACAAACGTGTGTAGGTAGCTGGACTTGTTTCGATGGTTTGAACCAAGGTTTCAGCAAGGTCAACTCCACCTTCAGCACCATTCGCCCATACGCTCGCAAGCTCTACTGGTACCTCAATTTCAGCACACAATTCTTTCAAAGCAGCAATTTCTGCTGCTGTATCGGTGATAAATTCATTGATGGCAACTACTGCAGGAATGCCAAACTTACGAATATTTTCAACGTGACGTTTTAAGTTGGCAAAACCAGCACGAACAGCCTCTACATTTTCTTCAGTCAGAGCATCCTTGGTAACTCCACCATTCATCTTAAGGGCACGAAGTGTCGCTACGATCACTACTGCATCTGGAGAAGTAGGCAAGTTTGGCGTTTTAATATCGAGGAATTTTTCAGCACCAAGGTCAGCACCAAAACCTGCTTCTGTAATTGTATAGTCCGCTAAATGAAGAGCTGTCGTCGTTGCTAATACAGAGTTACATCCATGGGCAATATTGGCAAATGGACCACCGTGAACAAAGGCAGGCGTTCCATAGATGGTTTGAACCAAGTTTGGCTTAATCGCATCTTTAAGGATCAAGGCAAGAGCCCCTTCCACTTCTAAATCACGGACATAAACTGGACTGCGATCATAGCGGTAACCGATCACAATATTAGCCAAACGGCCTTTCAAATCTTCAATATCTGTCGCCAAGCAAAGGATGGCCATAATCTCAGAAGCAACTGTAATATCAAAACCGTCTTCACGCGGAATCCCATTCAAAGGACCACCAAGACCTACACTGACATGGCGCAAAGCACGGTCATTCAAATCCACTACCCGTTTCCAAATAATGCGACGTTGGTCAATACCGACCTCATTTCCTTGATGCAAATGATTGTCAATCAAAGCAGAAAGAGCAT
Organism: Streptococcus sp.; assembly: GCA_030825825.1. Classification (GTDB taxonomy): domain Bacteria; phylum Bacillota; class Bacilli; order Lactobacillales; family Streptococcaceae; genus Streptococcus. The sequence goes on from JAPJPE010000071.1 coordinate 6,078, forward strand.
TATTTGCCGTTGTAATGGCATGCATATCCCCTGTGAAATGAAGGTTGATGTCTTCCATCGGTAGAACCTGGGCATAACCACCTCCAGCAGCACCACCTTTAATCCCCATAACCGGTCCTAAAGAAGGTTCGCGAATGGCAATCATGGTTTTTTTACCGATTTTATTCAAAGCAT
>JAPJPE010000072.1 GCA_030825825.1 Streptococcus sp.
GTGGGACGACGAAATCGAATTCTAACGAATTACCGATTTCTGTCCCACTCTCTTTGAGCTAGTAAGATGATTAGCCATGCCGCACAATAGCGGCTGGCGTCAAATGATGAGAGGCAAAGCCTCAATCATGTACCGATTACGACAGAAAATAAAGAAGGCCGATCTTGCCTTCTTTGTTTTACATAGGTTACGACGTGAAAAGGGAGGAACGTTACTTTCCTCCCTTTGAGCTAGTAAGATGATTAGGTAGACCGCAATATAGCGGCTACCGTCCAATGATTCGGCGCTTTAGCACCAATCATTGGTATCAGGTTACATCATCCCACCCATCATGCTTGGATCCATTCCTGGTCCTGCTGGGGCTGCTGGTTCTGGTTTGTTGGCTACGACTGCTTCAGTTGTTAAAATGAGGCTAGCAACAGAAGCTGCGTTTTGAAGGGCTGAACGACTGACTTTAACAGGGTCGATGATCCCTGCATCAATCATATTCACCCATTCACCTGTTGCAGCATTGAAGCCTGTTCCGACTTCGGCATTTTTCAAGCGATCAATCACAATAGATCCTTCGTAACCGGCATTGTGGGCAATTTGGCGCACCGGTTCTTCCAAAGCACGAAGAACGATATTGCGCCCGGTCGCTTCATCTCCTTCTAATTCAAGGGCTGCGACCGCAGAGATGACATTGACAAGGGCTGTACCACCTCCGGCAACGATCCCTTCTTCAACGGCTGCGCGAGTCGCATTAAGGGCATCTTCGATACGAAGTTTCATTTCTTTCAATTCTGTTTCTGTTGCAGCACCGACCTTGATTACGGCAACACCACCAGACAATTTAGCCAAACGTTCTTGTAATTTTTCACGGTCAAACTCAGAGGTTGTGGTTTCGATTTGTGACTTGATAACAGCGACACGGTTAGCGATCGCTTCTGGGTTACCAGAACCTTCGACAATGACAGTACTGTCTTTATCGACTGAAACTTTAGCTGCTTGACCAAGTGCTTCAATGGTTGCATCTTTCAATTCCAAACCAAGATCGTCTGTAATGACTGTACCACCTGTCAAGATGGCAATGTCTTCTAACATGGCTTTGCGGCGATCTCCAAATCCTGGTGCCTTGACAGCTACGACATTAAAGGTACCGCGGATCTTGTTCAAGACAAGTGTTGGAAGAGCTTCGCCATCGACATCATCAGCGATGATCAAGAGTGGACGGTTGCTTTGAAGAATGCTTTCCAACAATGGCAAGATTTCTTGGATATTTGAAATCTTCTTGTCAGTGATCAAAATGTATGGATTTTCAAGGTCTGCTACCATTTTTTCATTATCAGTGACCATGTATTGTGAAAGGTAACCACGGTCAAACTGCATTCCTTCAACGACTTCCAGTTCTGTCTCCATTCCACGAGATTCTTCAATGGTGATAACCCCATCTTTGCCAACTTTTTCCATGGCTTCAGAGATGTACTCACCAACTTTTTCAGAACGAGAAGACACAGCAGCTACTTGAGCAATCGCTTCCTTGCTCGATACTGGGATCGCATTGTTTTTCAAAGCTTCTACTGCTGTTGCAACAGCGGTCTCAATCCCACGACGTATGCCAATTGGGTTAGCACCTGCAGTGACGTTTTTGATCCCTTCACGGACGATGGCTTGAGTCAAAACCGTTGCGGTCGTTGTACCGTCACCTGCGATATCATTGGTCTTAGAAGCCACTTCTGACACCAATTTAGCACCCATATTTTCAAAATGGTCTTCCAATTCGATTTCTTTTGCGATGGTCACCCCGTCATTTGTGATCAAGGGTGAACCAAATGATTTTTCAAGAACCACATTGCGACCTTTAGGGCCCAACGTAACTTTCACTGTATCTGCTAAGACATCGACACCACGGACCATTGCAGAACGTGCATCAGATGAAAATTTAATATCTTTTGCCATTTCTCTTACCTCTTTCTTCTCTTACTCTACAATTGCAAGAATGTTCGCTGTTCCAACGATGGTGTAGGTTTCTTCCCCATCTTTCACTTCAATTCCTGCATGGCTTTCAACCAAAACGTGATCTCCTGCTTTTACAGCTGGGGCGATGAGTTCGCCACTTAGGGTACGCACACCTTCACCAACGGCCACTACTTCAGCTGTTTTTGTATCAGCCTTGCTCGCACCGGCGAGGACAAAACCTCCAACAGTCTGTTCTTTTTCTTCTACTTTTAAGACCACACGGTCTCCTAATGGTTTTAACATGTTCATTCCTCCATACGTGTTTTTAGCACTCTCTATACGTAAGTGCTAACTTATGTTTCTATTGTATCACTTGGTCAGAAATAGTCAAGAAAAAAACACCTCAAAAATAGATGAGATGTTTCTAAAATATCAATTTAAAATTGTCAATTTTTGATTGAAATCGTCGATCACTTTTTGAAGATTGATCCGCCCGCGGTAGATGCCATATCCAAAAACAATCATGCCTAAAATTCCAACCAAGGCTAGTAAAATCCCGAGGATCAAGAGTGGGAGGAAACTTTTGTGAAAGAGATAGATCAATACCACACCAATACTGGCAATGATAAAGAGTAAGCTGAACCAACGACCAAGGTTTTCAAGCATGTGGCGTTGGTACTTGATTTCTGTTTCATATCCATTGACAAGTTCTTGTTTTGTAACCATGGGATTCCTCCTGATAAAAATTGAGAATGAAGTGCAAGTAAAGGAGGTCAATTCACTTCATTCTCAAAAACTCCTACTAGCAAATTCGTTTTTTCTTGACCTTAGTATTTAAGATGTGGGTCAAAGATACCAAGGGCAACACCGATCAAAGCCACTACAACGAGAAGTAACATGACTTTGTTTGGTGAAATTTTTTTCTTAGACATCAACCACCAGCAAAGAGTGATGAAGGCTGCTGTCAAGAGACCTGGATAAACACCATCGATCTTTTCTTGGATGTTCAAGAAGACTTTTCCTTCAGAATTCTTGAATTGAAGGGCTGTTGTAACAGATACCCAAGTAGCTGCTACGGCACCGATAACCATACCACCGACAACGCTGATCGCTTTACGAAGAGCTTGTCCTTTTGGTCCTACAAGGAATTCAACGGCTTTATCCCCTAATTGGTAACCTTTGAAGAAGGCAAAGCGCATACCAAAGTAGACTAAGAGGTTCCATACGACGATGTAGAAGAGAGCACCAGCGACGTTACCACCTTTAGAAAGACCAAGGGCAATCCCCAAGAGAACTGGAATCAAGGTACCAACGACCAATGAGTCACCAATACCAGCGATTGGTCCCATCAAACCGGCACGCATACCGTTGATGGTTTCGCCATCTACTGCATCTCCGTTTGCACGCGCTTCTTCCAAACCAGCTGTGATCCCTACAACAAGAGATCCAAGTTGTGGTTCAGTGTTGAAGAAGGCCGTATAGGTTTGCATAGCATCCTTTTGTTCTTCTTTTGTGTCATACATTTCTTCTACGATTGGAAGCATAGAAGTCAAGTACCCGAAGGTTTGCATATGTTCTTGAGAGAAACAAGTCAAATGACCATAATACCAATGATGGAATGCTTTTGCTAATGTTTTCTTTGAAATTTTCTTTCTATCAGCCATTTTAAATATCCTCCTCATCATCGTCTTGGTCCACCACTCCGGCTGGAGCAGCTTTCATCGATTTGATCACTTCAAGTTCATAGTAGATTACTGCAAAGATTAATGAAACAACGGCACTGGATACCAAGTTCAATCCGAGAGATTTTGCCAAGGTAAATCCAACAAAGAATGGAATGAAGTCAGTTGCTTCTGTAACAATTTGTTTCAACAAGATGGCAATACCGACACATGGGAGAAGAGCACCGACTGTAAAGAGGGCTTTCATCCAGTAACCATCCATAGGAAGGTATTGTTTCATCAAATCAACCATGTTTTCACCGTATTTGGTGATAATCATTGTTGGAAGGAAAGAGAAGAGGAAGTGAGAGATCCAAGGGTAAACCCAGTCAACTGCGTAGAGTTTTTTGAAGTTTCCTTCTTCAACGGCTTTCCAACCAATGTGTTGCCAAACCAAGTTCATAGTAGCGGTACCGTAGAAAAGAACTGTACCAATTGTCCCAACGGCTGCACCGATTGGAGCTGCAGCTGCGGCGATTCCTGCTTCATCTGTGATGTTATTAGCATGCACAAACAAGATAGCAAGAGGAACACCGATGTAAGAGATGGCACGCACATCGGCAGATACGGTACCTCCAGGTGTTACCAAGGCGATATAAACGACTTGAAGGGCAACCCCGACCATAATACCGGTTGTCACATCTCCAAGAATTAAACCTGAAATCAACCCACCGATCAAAGGACGACCGAGTGTATAGTTCCCGATACTGGAACCTCCCATACCAGGCATTGAAGACAAGCTGGCGAAAATACCAAGCAAGATTGCTTGAATCCATGAAATTGTCATAACAAACGCTCCTTTTGTTTGTAAATTTATTTACCTAACAGATAGGACTGTTAGTTTTAAAAACCAAATTTTGATTTGAAATCATCCCAATACCCGATGGAAACATCTGGCAACAATTGGAATTTCACCTTGTAGCCTGCTGCTTGAATGGCTTGGAAGGCTTCTGCTTCTTCCTGAGTGATGGATTGGTTATTTCCCAATTTCACAGCTCCAGGACGATCATTTGCAGGGCCAACAATGATTTCTTTGACATCACCTGGGACAAACCCTTGGTCGACCAAAATTTCCTTCATATCGATTGGATTTTTGGTGATTAAGAAGTAACGACTATCTGATTCTGTTACTTTTGCTGATTTTTCCTTAAAGGCTTCCTTTGTCCATACAAAGGTTTTCTTGTCTGATGCGCCTTTGTAAGCTTGGATCAAAACCTTGTTTGATGCTGCTGCATCGTTTACGGCAATCAAACCATCACATGGTTTTTCTTTTGCCCAGCGTGTGACTGTCTGACCGTGAATCATGCGATCATCAATCCGTACAAATGTTACTACCATAAGGTACCTCCCTATTAAATATCGTCATCATCTTCTTCAGCACTAGTAGCTGAAACTTCAAAAGGCTGTAGTGCAGATCGTGCTTCTGATAAGATGGTAGCTGACAAATCGTCTCCATCCAACACATCCTTCATCACAACTGCCGTCAAGGCCATGGTGAGGTTCATCCCACCAAGGATCAAGGCTCCATCGAGCTTTCCAGCTTCTTCTAGAACCGTGGCTGCAGTGGTTAATGGACTACCACCTACGATATCTGCCAAGACCAAAACAGAATCATCAGCTGTCAATCCTGAAATGCTCTCTCTGAAATCAACTGCGAAGTCATCGACCGATTTTCCTTCTTTGAGTCCAACTGCGATGACTTGATCCATCTTATCACCAGCAAACATGGCTAGTGATGTCTTTAGACCTTCTGCCAGTCCACCATGACTGACCAAAATGAGGTATTTCATTTTGCTACGCCTCCTTTATTTGACTCTATTGTAGACTATTTGAAAGCGCTTTTACATTGTCAAATGTCACATTCCCAATATGACATTTAGCAATAAAAAAATGACATCTGTCACTTGACAAAATGCCATCTTATTTTACTCTAAACTCCTACCTGTAGACTACTTTCAATCTCCCTCTGAATTTGAGGCAAGCGGTTCTCAACATCTTGATCGCGCAAGGCATTGCCAATCAAGTAATCTAACTTTTCTAACAGCTCTTTTGAGACATTTTTCGGGCTACTTTCAACAGCTTGTTCCATGATGCGGTTCAAGGTCTGATTGGTCAAGGAATCCGTCCCAAAATCATCTACCTGCAGAAGGTCTTTACTAGAGCGACTCTTGACTACCTGTGGCATGACAGAGATCCCTTGGGATTGGGCAAAGAGGGTTTGTTGAATGTCTGGATCCTCTGTCAAAACTTGCATCAGTTCCCAAGCCAACTTGGAATGAGAACTTCGAGCTGACATAGCAAAAGAAGTCGTCGTGACCAAGGTTGCCTTGGTCGTTTTTGACTTAGCCGGCATCGGGATACAGGTCCAAGTGAAGTTTGAATATTTAGAAACGTGGTAGGGATAAGGTTTATAGGTCCGATATTGGGCCAAGGTCATGGGATAGAAGGCGACTTTCCCCTGGTCAAAATCTTTAGAACTCACCTTGTAATTTTTATTTAGATCTTCCAATTTTTGCAGAAAAGTCAGAGACTCTTTCACTTCTGGAGCTGTCAGCTTGAGCATGCC
>JAPJPE010000073.1 GCA_030825825.1 Streptococcus sp.
TCTATACGACTGGCTTTATCAAGTCTATCTCTATCTTGATTGGCTTGATCGCAGGTACTGCCATTGCGGCTTCTATGGGCTTGGTAGACTTCACACCTGTGGCTCAAGCACCGGTTGTTCACGTTCCAACGCCTTTCTTCTTTGGAGCTCCTAAGTTTGAAATCACCTCCATCTTAATGATGTGTATCATCGCGACAGTTTCTATGGTCGAATCAACAGGTGTCTATCTTGCTCTTTCTGATATTACTAAAGATCCAATTAATAGCACGCGCCTTCGCAATGGTTACCGCGCTGAAGGGTTGGCCGTTCTCCTCGGTGGTATCTTCAACACCTTCCCTTACACCGGTTTCTCACAAAACGTTGGCTTGGTGAAATTGTCTGGTATCAAGACTCGTCTTCCAATCTACTACGCGGCTGGTTTCCTTGTTCTTCTTGGTCTCCTTCCTAAGTTTGGAGCTTTAGCGCAAATCATTCCAAGTCCAGTTCTTGGGGGAGCGATGCTAGTCATGTTTGGTTTTGTGTCAATTCAAGGGATGCAGATCCTTGCGCGTGTTGATTTTGAACACAATGAGCACAATTTCTTGATCGCTGCTGTATCGATTGCTGCAGGGGTTGGTTTGAACAACAGCACTCTCTTCAATGGCCTTCCAACAGGATTCCAAATGTTCTTTGCTAACGGAATTGTCGTTGCCAGTGTCTTAGCGATCGTTCTCAATGCTATTTTAAACCGCAATAAACACTAATCTCACATGAACCGGAGGTCCTTGGATCTTCGGTTTTTTTGACTTTTAAGGAAACATATAGTAGAGTGGAAGAGGAGAGAATCTTATTTGATGAGAAGAGAGTTAGAATCATGTATTTAACCTATCACTTTAAAGAGCGCTTGCGCTTGTTTTTGAGTTTATTTTTGCCGATTTTAATCTACCAATTGGCCAATTATTCAGCTAGCTTTGTCGATACAGCCATGACCGGTCAGTACCGGACCCTTGATTTGGCTGGTGTTTCTACAGCTACCAGTCTGTGGAATCCATTTTTTACTTTCCTGACAGGGATTGTCTCCGCACTGACGCCGATTGTTGGGCATCATTTAGGCAAGGGAAATAAAGAACGGATTGCTGGCGATTTTTACCAATTCCTCTATATGTCATTTGGTATGGCCATTCTCTTAATAGGCTTTGTTTGGGGCATTGCACCCATGATTCTCAAGCAGATCGGTTTAGAAAATGTTGTTGCCCAAATAGCCATTCGCTATTTATATTTCCTTTCTCTGGGAATCTTACCCTTGTTGCTCTTTAGTATCGTGCGGACCTTCCTTGATACCTTGGGAATGACGCGTCTATCCATGTACTTGATGCTCTTGCTCTTGCCTTTGAATGCTTGTTTTAACTATATCCTGATCTATGGGGCTTTTGGTTTTCCTGAGATGGGGGGAGCAGGAGCAGGTCTTGGAACCTCTCTGGCCTACTGGGTCTTGCTGATTATTGCGGTTTTGATCTTGTGCAAGCATCCCAAGGTAGCACCTTTCCAATTGTGGAAGCCACAGCCTTATGATTTTAAAGGGATGAAAGAAGTATTGCGCCTTGGGCTTCCAATTGGTGGAATTGTTTTTGCAGAAGTCATCATCTTCTCGCTGGTTGGTCTGTTAATGGCAAAATTCCCATCACTGACCATCGCGAGCCACCAATCGGCCATGAATTTTTCTACCCTGATGTATGCTTTCCCGGTTAGTATCTCAAGCACCATGGCCATTATCGTATCTTACGAACTGGGAGCAGGAAGACCAGAAGTGGTCAAACAATATTGCCGTTTGGGACGGCTGACAGCCTTTGGCTTTGCCATTGTCACCCTCGTTTTTCTTTATACATTCCGCTTTCAATTGGCGGGGCTATACGGCAAGGATCCAGTCTTTGTGCAGCAAACTGCTATTTTCATGACCTATAGTCTCTTTTTCCAAGTAGCTGATACCTTTGCAGCACCCCTTCAAGGGATTTTGCGGGGTTATAAGGATACAACCGTTCCTTTCTTATTAGGAGTCTTTAGCTATTGGTGTATTTCTATTCCTTTAGGGATTTTCCTTGATCATGTGACCAACCTTGGTCCCTATGCCTATTGGATCGGTCTTATTTCTAGCCTTGTCGTGAGTGGTATTTGCTACCAACTTCGGCTCTGGCAGATCGAAAAAAAGCAAACAAACTAAACTAAAGTCTGGGAAACCAGGCTTTTTCTTATGGATAAATTTCATAAATTTTCTGAAAGTTCTTGACAATTGAGGTTAAAGTGATAAGATTAGGAGGTAGAAATGAAGAACTAGAAGGAGAACAAGATGAGAAGTGATATGATCAAAATGGGGATCGACCGAGCACCAGCGCGTGGTCTCCTCTATGCAACAGGGCAAGTAAAATCAGCAAAGGATATGCAAAAGCCCTTTATTGCGATTTGTAACTCCTATATTGATATCGTTCCAGGGCATGTTCATCTGCGTGAATTAGCGGATATTGCTAAGGAGGCTATTCGCGAGGCTGGTGGGATTCCTTTTGAATTTAATACCATCGGGGTCGATGACGGAATCGCGATGGGGCATATCGGGATGCGTTATAGTTTGCCATCTCGCGAGTTGATCGCTGATACTGCTGAAACGGTCATCAATGCCCACTGGTTTGACGGTGTTTTCTATATTCCCAACTGTGACAAGATTACACCAGGAATGATTTTGGCAGCCATGCGGACCAATGTGCCAGCAGTATTTTGTTCTGGTGGCCCTATGAAGGGTGGCGTTGACATGACGGGGCATCAAGCGACTCTCTCCAGTTTGTTTGAAGCAGTAGGGACTTATCAAGCTGGTGATATGAGCATGGATGAGCTAGATTTCTTGGAAAAAAATGCTTGCCCAACTTGTGGCTCTTGCTCTGGTATGTTTACTGCCAACTCCATGAACTGTTTGATGGAAGTATTAGGCCTTGCTCTTCCAGGTAATGGTACTATCCTAGCTGTTTCAGATGAACGCCGGGAATTGGTTCGTCAAGCAGCCAAACAATTGGTAGAGAATATTAAAAAAGGTATCCGCCCACGGGATATTGTGACCAAAGAAGCCATCGATGATGCCTTTGCACTCGATATGGCCATGGGTGGTTCAACCAATACTGTTCTTCATACCCTTGCGATTGCGCGAGAGGCTGGGATTGACTATGATCTCAAAGATATCAACGAAATTGCCAAGAAGACACCTTATCTCTCTAAAATTGCACCTTCAAGTGTTTACACTATGCATGATGTGCACGAAGCTGGTGGTGTCCCAGCCATTATCAATCAGTTGATCAAAAAAGGTGCTATTAAGGGTGATCGTATTACAGTTACTGGTAAAACCTTGAAAGAAAACGTAGCTGGTGCGGAAATCAAAAATGAAGAAATTATCCATCCAATTGAGCATCCTATTTCACCTGTAGGTGGTTTGTCGATCCTCTACGGAAATATCGCTCAAGATGGAGCGGTTATCAAGGTCGGTGGTGTAGATCCATCTGTGACCACTTTCCGTGGAAAGGCCATCTGTTGCGATTCACAAGATCAAGCACTTGAGTTGATTGACAATGGAACAGTCAAGAAGGGACATGTCGTTGTCATTCGTTACGAAGGTCCGCAAGGTGGTCCTGGTATGCCAGAGATGCTTGCGCCAACTTCTAAGATTGTCGGACGCGGTCTTGGTAAGGATGTGGCTCTCATTACGGATGGTCGTTTCTCAGGAGCTACTCGTGGGATTGCGATTGGTCACGTTTCTCCAGAAGCAGCAGAAGGTGGTAATATAGCCTTAATCGAAGATGGTGATGACATCGTGATTGACCTACCAAATCGTACCCTTGATCTGCTTGTCAATGATGCAACCCTTGCAGAACGCCGTAAACACTTGAAACCTTTCAAATCTAAGATTTCAAGTGGATGGTTGCGCCGCTACACTGCTTTTGCTAAATCAGCTAATGTCGGCGGAACCTTGATGAGTGACGAAGAATTTGAAGAACGTAAAGCAGAACGTCAAGCACAAGAAAAATAAGAAAAAACCTTTCCTGCTATGTGTTATCACAAGCAAGAAAGGTTTTTTAGTGGAAATATTATTTGGTGCGCATTTCACCTTGAGGGAAGTAGGTTCCTTCAGGCATATCATTAATGATAACGTGAACAGCTGACTGAGGAGCTCCAGTATTGCGGACAACAGCCTCCGTTACTTCTTTAGCGAGGGCTTTCTTTTGTTCCAAAGTGCGTCCTTCAAATAGATCAATTCGTACAAATGGCATATGGCCACCTCCTAAATTTTTTATAGGACTATTTTATCACATTTTGGGATACAAAGGTCAGCAAAATTATGGTAAAATGATAATGAAACACATTTTAGAGAGAACAGAAGGAAAATGGCACAATTATATTATAAATATGGGACCATGAACTCTGGGAAAACCATTGAGATCTTGAAGGTGGCCCATAATTATGAAGAGCAAGGCAAGAGCGTCGTCATCATGACCTCGGCAATCGATACACGAGATGGAGTTGGAGTAGTTTCTAGCCGGATCGGTATGAAACGAGAAGCTATGGCCATTGAAGATGAGACAGATATCTTCGGTTATATCCAAAGTTTGGAAGAGAAACCCTATTGTGTCTTGATCGATGAAGCTCAGTTTTTGAAACGCCACCATGTCTATGACTTGGCTAGGGTTGTTGATGAACTGGATGTGCCGGTGATGGCTTTTGGCCTCAAAAATGATTTCCGAAATGAACTCTTTGAAGGTTCCAAACACCTCCTCTTGTTAGCGGACAAGATCGAGGAAATCAAAACCATCTGTCAATACTGTTCCCGCAAGGCGACCATGGTCTTGCGCACCCAAGCGGGCAAACCTGTCTACGACGGAGAGCAGATCCAAATCGGTGGACACGAGACCTATATTTCCGTTTGCCGCAAACATTATTTTAATCCAGATATACCAACTGAAAGCCTCTAGAACGTTTTGGAGAAGATAAAAATGTCTATTTGTTTAAAAGATATTACAATAGAGAATTATTTTGACGTTTTAAATCTAGAAGTTCATCCAAACCAAAGGAATTTTATTGCATCCAATTCCATTAGTTTAGCTGAAGCCTATGTATATGATAAAAATGGTGATTTTATGGCTCCCTTAGCAGTTTATGATAAGGAAGTATTAGTTGGTTTTGTTATGATTGCCTATGACCAGAAAATTGGGATTAGCAAGGGGAACTACTTGTTATTTCGTTTTATGATCGATAAACGATTTCAAGGTTTAGGCTATTTTAAACCGACTATGGATGCAGTCATTGACTTTGTTCGAACAGAGCCAGCTGGAAAAGCAACAAGTCTTTGGTTATCTTACGAACCGGAAAATAATCAAGCGAGATCTTGCTATCTCCATTATGGGTTTAAAGAAACTGGCGAAGTCATAGAAAACGAAATTGTAGCAATCTATGATCTAACAACCAAGAATTAAGGAGCAAACATGAATATCTATGATCAACTACAAGCTGTAGAAGACCGATACGAAGAGTTAGGAGAGTTATTGAGTGACCCAGATGTGGTCTCTGATACCAAACGCTTTATGGAGCTTTCAAAAGAAGAAGCTTCCACTCGTGACACGGTGACAGCTTACCGAGAGTATAAACAAGTCCTTCAAAACATTGTCGACGCTGAAGAAATGATCAAGGAAGCAGGCGGCGATGCGGACTTGGAAGAAATGGCCAAGCAAGAACTTAAGGATGCTAAGGCTGAAAAAGAAGAGTACGAAGAAAAACTGAAGATCTTACTTCTTCCAAAAGATCCAAACGATGACAAGAACATTATCTTGGAAATCCGAGGGGCAGCTGGAGGAGACGAAGCTCAGTTGTTTGCTGGTGATCTATTGCAGATGTACCAAAAATACGCAGAAAGCCAAGGCTGGCGTTTTGAAGTCATGGAAGCTTCCTACAATGGCGTTGGTGGGATCAAAGAAGTCGTAGCCATGGTTTCTGGTCAATCGGTCTACTCGAAACTCAAGTATGAATCTGGTGCCCACCGGGTACAACGCGTTCCTGTGACTGAAAGCCAAGGTCGTGTCCATACCTCTACAGCAACCGTTCTGGTCATGCCAGAAATTGAAGAAGTTGAGTACGACATTGATCCAAAAGACCTTCGGATTGACATCTACCACGCATCTGGTGCGGGTGGACAGAACGTCAACAAGG
>JAPJPE010000074.1:0-3669 GCA_030825825.1 Streptococcus sp.
TTAACTGAAAAAGGTAAGCAGATTTACCCCTTCATTTTAGGGGAGCATCTTTACTCTGAGAGAACTGCTTTAAAAGGATTTTCCAAAAAAGAAGTCGCACAGTTAGAAGAGTACCTCATCCGAGTTCGTGAGAATATCACCTTGGATTGGGAACTGGTTAAAAAAGGTAAAAAAAGAAATTATAGTGAGGTAAAGCAATGAAAGTAACAGTCGATCAAACATTTTGGGATTTATTCCCGACAGCTAGAATTACAGTGATGTCCTTGTATGGCATTGATAATACAGTAGATGAAGCCAAGGATCCTTATTTCAAAGAATTGTTGGACAAGGGTGCCAAGAGAGCATGGGAATTTATCGATGAAGAAAACTATACCCAGAGTGGGTTCGTTCAAGAGTGGCGCCAAGCTTTTAGCAAGTTTAAAACAAAAAAAGGAGCCCGATCTTCCATCGAAGCACTCTTAAAACGGGTTCACCAGGGTCGTGAATTTTATCCGATTAATCCCTTGGTTGATTTATACAATAGTGTGTCTATGGCTTATGCCCTTCCTTGTGGAGGAGAAGACATGGATAAATTAGTGGGTGGACTCTCTCTTGGACAAGCGAAAGGAGGCGAACCGTTCTTTCCATTAGGGGCTGAAGAAGATGCGCCAGCTTTGGAAGGGGAGATCATCTACTATGACCAAGAAGGAGCCGTTTGTCGTTGTTTGAATTGGCGAGAAGCGCAAAGAACCATGCTAACTGAAGATACAAAGGATGCTATTTTGGTGATTGAAGCCATTGATGAGGAGCAGGTCAAACGTGCACAAACAGCTATGCAGGAATTGAAAGACCTAGCCAAGGATTATTTTGGGGTCGAAGGAACGATCTATCAATTAAGTGCAGAGCATACAAGTATAGAAGTTTAAAAGAATAAGGCTGAAACAATCGTTTCAAGCCTTGTTTTTATTTTTAAAGACAAAGAGTTTACTAAAGACATAATTGAGGACCACTATAGCAACTTGCGCAAAGAGGGTTTCAATTAGATTGATTTGACTCTTGTTGTTGTGGACAAATTGCCCGATGATTCCTGGGAATTGCTTGACAAAAATCTCGGTCAAGGCCATGTCTAGTATAAAGGTCCCAGAGCGCGCAATCGCAAATCGGATCAAGCGCTGAAACCAGCCCTTTCTTTCTTGCTTAAAGACGATGGTATCGTTGGTCGCAAAGGCAAAGAGGATCCCAGCAATGTTTCCAATCGCTGTCGCTAATCGTTCATCACGAGACATATGATAGATGAAGAGGCGGGTTCCGACGGAAACAAGGGTTGTTGCCACACCAAAGAAGAGATAGGATAAAATTTCATTATCAAAAAATTTTTTAATTAGTGTTTTCATAAATTCAGTCTACCATAAAACCTCAAAATATGCTATACTTGAAAGGTTGAAGAAATCAAGACTTCAACCCTTGGTGCTTAAGATCCTTTCGCCAAGCATATTAAACGCGGGAAAACCGCTAAAGGAGAATAGATGAAACAGTTAACTGCTCGTGATATGGCACAAATTGCCATTGTTGCTGCGATTTATATCGTATTGACCATTACCCCACCTCTCAACGCTATGGCCTACTATGGCTATCAATTCCGTGTTTCGGAAATGATGAATTTCTTAGCCTTCTACAATAAGAAGTACTTGATTGCGGTGACGCTTGGTTGTATGATTGCTAACTTATTTAGTTTTGGATGGATCGATGTCTTTGTTGGTGGAGGTTCAACCTTTGTCTTCTTAGGACTTGGACTCATTCTATTTGGTCGATTCAAAAACAAGTTTTTGTTTGACGGTCTTATTCGCTTGGACCATTTCTTGTTTGCGATTTTCTTTTCCATTTCCATGTTTACGATTGCCTTGGAACTTTATTACCTTCAAGGCCAACCATTCTTCTATAACTGGTTGACCATGGGATTGGGTGAATTCGCATCCTTGATTTTTGGAGCGATTGTGATCAATCAACTTTCTAAACGGATCGATTTTACAAAATAAGAAAAGGGAGCTTTGGCTCCTTTTTTTCATGCTAAGAATGCAGTAAATTCAAGGCTAAATTGTGATTTTATGATAAAATAAGAACATGAAAACCAGAATGAAAGAATTAGTGGAATTACTCAATCGATATGCTTACGAGTATTACACAAAAGACGCTCCATCTGTTTCAGATAGTGAATATGATCAATTATATCGGGAGTTGGTGGAACTAGAAACAGCTCATCCAGATGAGATCTTACCAGAGAGTCCAACTCACCGTGTAGGTGGGGTGGTTTTAAAAGGCTTTACCAAATACCAGCACCAGTATCCCCTTTATAGTTTGCAGGATGCTTTTTCGCGTGAAGAATTAGAAGCCTTTGATCAGCGTGTCCGTAAGGAATTTCCTTCTATCAGCTATGTATGTGAGCTGAAAATCGATGGCTTGTCCATTTCTCTCACCTATGAAAATGGAGTCCTCGTAACGGGCGCAACACGTGGAGATGGTTCTGTCGGTGAGGATATTACAGAGAACCTCAAACGGGTCAAGGACATTCCTTTGGTGTTACCAGAGCCAGTGAACATTACAGTGCGAGGCGAGTGCTATATGCCACGGGCTTCCTTTGATCGGGTCAATCAGATCCGTCAAGAAAATGGCGAGCCGGAGTTTGCTAATCCACGAAATGCTGCTGCAGGAACGCTTCGCCAATTGGATACGAAAATCGTGGCCAAGCGAAATCTCGCAACCTTCTTGTATCAAGAAGTGAGTCCAACTGATCAAAGCAGTCAGGAAGGCGTGCTTGAGAAATTAGCCCGCTTAGGCTTTGTCGTGAACCAAGAGCGAGTGCTGGCTGAGGATATGGAGCAAATTTGGGACTTCATCCAAAAAGTAGCTCAGCTTCGAGAGGATCTTCCCTACGATATCGATGGGATCGTCATCAAGGTCAATGACCTAGCTGTTCAAGAAGAACTAGGCTTTACCGTAAAAGCTCCTAAATGGGCTGTCGCCTATAAGTTTCCAGCTGAAGAAAAAGAAGCGAAAATCTTATCGGTGGATTGGACGGTTGGACGGACCGGAGTTGTGACCCCAACTGCCAATCTAACTCCAGTCCAGCTAGCCGGAACCACTGTTAGTCGGGCAACCTTGCACAATGTGGACTATATTGCTGAAAAAGACATTCATCAGGATGATACCGTCATTGTCTACAAGGCGGGTGATATCATTCCAGCGGTCTTGCGTGTTGTCAAAGATAAGCGAGTCTCTGATCAAGCATTAGCCATTCCAACTCATTGTCCGAGCTGCCAGAGTGAGTTGCTTCATTTTGAGGATGAGGTGGCCCTTCGCTGTATCAATCCACTCTGTCCAGCCCAGATCAAGGAAGGATTGAACCACTTTGCAAGTCGGGATGCTATGAATATCACAGGCTTGGGTCCAGCTGTTGTAGAGAAACTCTTCGCCGCTCAGTTGGTAGAGGATGTAGCTGGGATCTATCGTCTGACAGTCGAGGATCTATTGACCTTAGAAGGCTTTAAAGAAAAATCTGCTGAAAAGCTCTATGAAGCCATTCAAGCTTCAAAAGAGAACTCAGCTGAAAAGTTACTCTTTGGTTTGGGGATCCGCCATGTCGGTAGCAAGGTTAGTCAAATCTTGCTCCAAGAATTCCATGACCTCGATCAA
>JAPJPE010000074.1:3769-6201 GCA_030825825.1 Streptococcus sp.
GCAGGTAGTGACGCTGGTAGCAAGTTAACCAAAGCACAAGAATTAGGAATCCAGGTAGAAGATGAGGCCTGGCTTGAAAGTTTATAGAGGATCTTTATGGTAGAACGAATCAAAAAAGCCCGTTTAATTTATAATCCGACCTCTGGGCAAGAAATTATCAAGAAAAATATTGCGGAAGTCTTGGACGTACTCGAAGACGTGGGCTATGAAACCAGCGCTTATCAAACGACTCCAGAACCATTTTCTGCCCAAAATGAGGCAGAAAGAGCCGCTAAAGCAGGCTTTGATTTAATCATTGCCGCTGGTGGAGATGGTACGATTAACGAAGTGGTCAATGGGGTTGCAGGTCTGGAAAATCGTCCGCAGATGGCCTTTATCCCGACCGGTACCACCAATGACTATGCGCGTGCCTTGAAGATCCCGATGGGAGATCCTGTGGCGGCTGCTCGCATTATCGAAAAAAATCAAACCATTCAGATGGATATTGGTCGTGCCTATGGTAGCAAGTATTTCATCAATATTGCTGCAGCAGGAACCATGACAGAATTGACCTTCAGTGTTCCAAGTAGTGTTAAATCTCGCTTGGGTTACTTTGCCTATGTGGCTGAAGCAGCTAAAATGTTGCCACGAAACAAGGCTCGTAAGGTGCGGATTGAGCACGACAATGGTGTCTTTGAAGGGCCAGCGTCTATGATTTTTGTGGCTCTTACCAACTCGATTGCTGGTTTTGAAAGTGTCGCGCCAGATGCTAAGCTTGATGATGGGAACTTTACCTTGATTATCGTAAAAACTGCTAAGCTCTTTAACATGTTGTCCTTGATGATTCAGGCCATTAATGGAGGCAAGCATGTGCACGATGAAAATGTAGAATATCTCAAGACCAAGAAGTTGACGATCGAAATGTTAGGGAAAAATGCTCAACCATTCCGCATCAATCTAGATGGGGAATACGGAGGAGATACTCCAGTTGAATTGGAAGTCTTTCATAATCACTTGGAATTTTTTGCGAATATTGATGAAATCAACAACGATGCTTTGGTTCACACATCTGAAGAATAAAAACAAATAGTTGGAACCATGTCCGTGTTTCACGAGTGAATGGTTCCTTCGGTATCAAATTGGAAATAGGAAAATGTTATGCGACAATACCATGTAAAGCTTCATTTTCATAAGCAAAAAGGAAATTATTTTGCCTATGATATGTGGCAATGGCAGGATCAAGTAGAAGGAAAATCAGTCTCTTTCTCCAAGTTGGATTATTTTGGAGTAGAGGGAAATCTGGTATACGAGAGTGAGGATGCCTTGAATCGGGGTCATGTCTTGGTTAAAGAAGGAGATTGGCTCACCAAAACCCGTGATTTTGAAATCGAACTCTTACCAGAAGGGCATGTTCGAGAAGTTTGGATTCTCGATGGGGACGATACTGTCTATTATTCTTTGCAAGCTGCTTTGACGAGTCATGCCTACAGCCATCGTCAGCCTCATGCCTACGATATGGCAATGCGTCCTAGAGAGTTTGATGCTAAATGGGCGTATCAAGGCTGGCTTGGTCATCGTGACGAAGAAGGGGAGTATTGCTTTAAGCTGTGGGCCCCTACTGCTAAGAAAGTTGAATTGTTGCTCTATCAATCAACAGAGTTGGATGCGCCTATTTGGAAGACTATTCCAATGATGCGTGGCAAACAAGAGTCTAGCTACCATCCAGAAAACACCCAAGGTGTTTGGATTCTAGATTTTCTAGGAAATTTAAGTGGCATGGCTTATCAATATCGTGTGCATTTTGAACACCAGACTCAAGTGACGCGCGATCCTTATAGCATTGCAACGACAGCCGATGGAATGCGCTCAGCCATTCTCTCAAGAGCAGATCGTCAGTTTGATTGGGGCACTAAAAAAGGCGCCGATGTGACTCCCTGGCGCCTGGATAATCCTTGTAAAGCAGTGATCTATGAGATGCACCTTCGGGATTTGACCAAGTCACCGACATCAGGTGTGGACGAGTCTTTGCGTGGGACCTATCTGGGGGCTTGCCAAGAAGGAACCGTCAATAGCCATGGCGATGCGACTGCCTTTGATTATATCCGTCAGTTAGGGGTCAATGTCGTGCAATTACAGCCGATATCTGATCGCTATAAACAGTACGATGAAGAAGGTCGTGTGACCTACAATTGGGGTTACGACGTTCAGAATCATTCTGCACCAGAAACCAGTTTTTCAACGGATCCATCCAATCCAAAACAAACCATGAAAGAGCTTAAAACGATGATTCGGGCTTATCATGAAGCTGGGATTTCTGTAGTCATAGATGTGGTCTACAATCATACCTACTCAACTGAGCATGGTCCTTTCCAAAATACAGTTCCGGATTATTATTACCGGATGGAGCCAGATGGGCGCTTCCAAAATGGGACAGGTGTCGGTAATGAGACGGC
>JAPJPE010000075.1 GCA_030825825.1 Streptococcus sp.
ATGATATTATTGGAACGCTAGATAAGATGGCAGAAACTAGCTCGGTGCCATTTGATGTGACCATTGTCTCTGGGGACAAGGATTTGATCCAGCTGACGGATGACAATACGGTGGTTGAAATCTCCAAAAAAGGGGTAGCAGAGTTTGAAGAATTCACTCCAGCCTATCTCAAAGAAAAGATGGGACTGACACCCGAGCAGTTTATCGACCTCAAGGCCTTGATGGGAGATAAATCGGATAATATCCCAGGTGTTACTAAGATCGGAGAAAAGACCGGGATCAAACTACTCCTAGAGTACGGTTCTCTCGATGGCATTTACGAGCATATCGACGAGATGAAGACTTCTAAGATGAAGGAAAACCTCATCAACGACAAGGAGCAGGCCTATCTGTCTAAGACTCTCGCAACCATCGATACCAATGCGCCTATTGAAATTGGGCTGGACGATATCACTTATTCGGGTCCTCATCTAGAAAATCTTGCCAAGTTTTATGAGGAGATGGGCTTCAAGCAACTCCGTCAGGCCTTGGATCTTAGTGGAGAAGAAGCGGCTCCTGTAGCCATTGACTATACAGAAGTCGAGCAAGTCGCTTCAGATATGCTCACGGAAGATAGTTTCTTCCATTTTGAGATTTTTGGGGACAATTACCATACGGAATCCATCATCGGTTTCGCATGGGGGACCAAAGGTCAGCTCTACGCGAGTACAGATACTGGTCTTTTACAAACACCGATTTTCAAAGAATTTCTCGAAAAAACGCCCCTCAAGGTCTATGACTTCAAGCGGGCCAAGGTCTTGCTCAGCCACTTGGGCATTACCCTTCAAAATCCCGCGTTTGACAGTCGATTGGCCAAGTATCTCTTGTCGACCGTAGAGGACAATGAGATTTCAACCATTGCGAGTCTCTATAGTCAGATTGCGCTGCCGCTGGATGAAGTCGTTTATGGCAAGGGAGCCAAAAAAGCTATCCCAGAAAAGGCGGTCCTATTAGAACATTTGGCACGGAAAGTCGCTGTTCTACTGGATACCGAAGAGCCCATGATGGAGCAGTTGCAAGCCCATGATCAATTAGATTTGCTCTATGATATGGAGCAACCACTAGCAGCTGTTTTGGCCAAGATGGAAATCGCGGGGATCAAGGTAGAGCGCCAGACCCTAGAAGACATGCAGGTGGAAAACGAAGTGGTCTTGGAGCGCTTGACCCAAGAAATCTACGAGCTTGCAGGAGAAGAGTTCAACATCAATTCTCCAAAACAATTGGGCGTCATCCTCTTTGAAAAATTGGAACTCCCTCTTGAATACACCAAGAAGACCAAAACCGGCTATTCAACAGCTGTTGATGTCTTGGAACGCCTGGCTCCAATTGCACCGATCGTGTCTAAGATTCTTGAATACCGCCAAATTGCTAAGATCCAGTCAACCTATGTCATCGGTCTTCAAGATTGGATTTTGGAAGATGGGAAGATCCATACCCGCTATGTACAGGATTTGACGCAGACAGGCCGTTTGTCTAGCGTGGATCCCAACCTGCAAAATATCCCTGTCCGTTTGGAACAAGGCCGTCTCATTCGCAAGGCCTTTGTCCCAGAAGAGGAAAATAGTGTCTTGCTCAGTTCGGACTATTCACAGATCGAATTGCGCGTCTTGGCCCATATTTCGGGAGATGAGCATTTGATTGATGCCTTTAAACATGGGGCAGATATCCATACATCGACTGCTATGCGGGTCTTCAATATTGAAAAACCAGAAGATGTGACGCCGAATGACCGTCGCAATGCAAAAGCAGTAAACTTCGGTGTGGTTTATGGAATTTCCGACTTTGGACTGTCTAACAACCTAGGGATCAGTCGAAAAGAAGCCAAGGCCTACATTGAGACCTACTTCGAACGCTACCCTGGCATCAAGGACTATATGGAGAGAGTGGTGCGGGAAGCGCGTGACAAAGGCTATGTAGAAACTCTCTTCAAGCGTCGTCGGGAGATTCCAGATATCAATTCTCGCAACTTCAATGTTCGAGGCTTTGCGGAGCGGACAGCTATCAACTCACCCATCCAAGGATCTGCAGCAGACATCTTGAAAATTGCCATGATCCACTTGGACCAAGCGCTAGAAAGAGGAGCATACAAGACCAAGATGCTCCTTCAGGTCCACGATGAAATTGTTCTGCAAGTACCAAGTGATGAACTGGCAGCGATCAAAGAACTCGTCAAAGAGACCATGGAATCTGCTATCGAACTTGCAGTTCCACTAGAAGCTGATGAGAATGAAGGCAAAACATGGTATGAAGCCAAATAAGATTGAGTTTGTTTAAAACAGAAAGCGGTAGGAGACTTTTCAGTTTCCTACCGCTTTTAACGACAAACACTTGCAATGCCCTTCGTATTGTTATACTATTTAAAGAAAGGAAACGCATACAAAAAGGAGATTCTTATGGCTTATTCATTTCGCAATCCTAGTGATGGCATTATCAAACATTACCTAGAAACCAGCAAGATCATCGCTGTGGTTGGATTATCTGACCGTGAAGAGACGACCAGTCATCGTGTCAGCAAGGAGATGCAAGAGCGGGGCTATCGGATTATTCCTGTCAACCCCCGTGCAGCTGGTGGCCAGATCCTTGGAGAAACGGTATATGCTAGCCTACAGGAAATTCCTTTCCCAGTAGATATCGTTGATGTGTACCGTCGCAGTGAGTTTTTACCAGATGTGGCACGTGATTTTATTGAGACGGATGCGAAAATTTTCTGGGCACAATTGGAGCTGGAAAATCAAGAAGCAGAAGAAATCCTTCGTGGAGCTGGACGAGAAGATATCGTCATGAACCGCTGTATCAAACGGGAACACACCCGACTGATCTTAGGAGACTCCCTATACGGTTTATAAATGATAAACAATTGACATAGAAGAAAACCCCAGCAAGCTGGGGTTTTCTTCTTACTCTTATTCAGTTTCATGGCTTGGATGGCCTGTAAAATGGCGAGGCCCTTGTTTAATCTGCTTGATTTGATCATAAAAGGCAATTTGGCAGTTGATAAAGTAAGGCATGGTATAAAAGCCGATGACATCGCGCGTGAAGTAATTCAAGAAGTACCAACCAATCAAGGTTAGGTCGAGCACTAGGCGATTGCTGCGGAACCCTTTCATGGTTTCACGACTTTGGCGAAGGACTCCAAAGGCTCCCTTGTAGTCGCCGTCTCGTAATTGCTCGTAGAGGATCAATTCGACCAGACTGAGACTGTAGTATTGTGGCAGGTAAAAGATGAGGCCAATCAGGCCAAGTATGACACCAGCAGTCATCAGAGGCATTTGTTGCATGAGAGATTGAAATTCAGGACTGGAAGCACTCAAAGTGCTCGGGTTGCTCACCTTATCGTAGATCGCCAAAAATCGAATGCTGGCGTAGGTGCTGATGAGACTCCCCACATAGAGGATGAGTCCCCATAAAAAGAGGACGGCTTGCTTCAAGATCAAGGTGGCAAATACAGAGGTAAAGCGATCTTGTTTAAAGATATCTAAGACACGTGTTCGGTGTTCGATCTTGGGATTAATCGTATCTAAATAGCTAAAAGTCGCACCAACCACTAAAATGGAGATGACAAAGGAGACGACAGAAGGAAAGAGTTGCCGCTGGATCATGTAGATACTTGCTTGCTGCAAGGTCATATCCGGTAGTAGATCGACCAGATCTTGCCCACTTAAGAGAAAGTTAGCAAGAATGGTCAACAGGACCGGAAGAGCAAAAAGGATAGCTAAGCCCGGTTGCTGGACTTGCATGGTACGTGCCCGGAGGCGAATCAATTTAAGGTTCATAGATGACACTCTCTTCATAGTAGTACTTTTTATTATAACATAAGTCCGTGACAGAGCCGGTAAAATTTGGTACAATCGTACAGGTGCTCACAGGAAAACTGTGACAGGAATAAGAAGGCTGGGACTGTTTTTCCCAGTACGGAGGTAACCATGACAGATTCACCGATTCAATATCGATTAATCAAAAAAGAAAAGCATACAGGTGCTCGTCTGGGAGAAATTATCACCCCTCACGGGACCTTCCCAACCCCAATGTTTATGCCTGTAGGGACTCAGGCAACCGTTAAGACTCAATCGCCAGAAGAACTCAAGGAAATGGAGTCCGGAATTATTTTGGCCAACACCTACCATCTCTGGCTTCGTCCGGGGGACGACTTGGTCGCAAAAGCAGGAGGACTGCACCAGTTCATGAACTGGGACCAGCCCATTTTAACAGATAGTGGAGGCTTCCAGGTCTATTCACTAGCGGATACCCGCAATATCACCGAAGAAGGGGTAACCTTTAAAAATCACCTCAATGGTTCGAAGATGTTCCTCTCCCCAGAAAAGGCCATCTCGATCCAAAACAATCTAGGGAGCGATATCATGATGTCCTTTGACGAATGTCCTCAGTTCTATCAACCCTATGATTATGTGAAGAAATCAATCGAACGGACCAGTCGTTGGGCAGAACGTGGCCTTAAGGCTCATCGTCGCCCTCATGATCAAGGTCTTTTCGGGATTGTCCAAGGGGCTGGATTTGAAGACTTGCGCCGTCAGTCTGCGCGTGATCTCGTTAGCATGGACTTCCCAGGCTATTCTATCGGTGGATTAGCTGTTGGAGAAAGCCATGAAGAGATGAATGCCGTGCTGGATTTCACAACCCCTCTCTTACCAGAGAACAAGCCTCGCTATCTCATGGGAGTAGGAGCTCCAGACAGTCTGATCGATGGCGTTATTCGTGGAGTGGACATGTTTGACTGTGTCTTGCCGACGCGGATTGCGCGAAATGGCACCTGTATGACTAGTCAAGGACGTCTGGTGGTGAAAAATGCGCAATTTGCAGAAGACTTTACGCCACTAGACCACGAGTGTGATTGCTACACTTGTAAGAATTACACCCGTGCTTATCTTCGCCACCTCCTCAAGGCAGATGAGACCTTCGGCATTCGCTTGACCAGCTACCACAACTTGTATTTCTTGATCAACCTCATGAAGCAGGTCCGTCAAGCCATCATGGATGACAATCTCTTAGAATTCCGTGAGCATTTCGTTGAAAAATATGGCTATAACAAATCAGGACGGAATTTCTAGGATGGATCGCGAAAGACTATTAGACTCCTTGGTAAAAAAGATCCAGGCAAAAGAATTACAGACCCTTGGGATCTATGGTCATGGTGGTTCAGGAAAAACAACCTTTACAAGAGCGCTCTGTGAGCGATTGGACCCCACAAAAGTTAACCTTTTAGAGACGGATCCCTATATTATTGGAAAACCAAGAGGATTGGTTGTGCCAAAAGACTTACCGGACCAAAAAGTAACCGCGTGTTTGTCAAGTGCTCACGAATTGGCTAGTCTAGAACGAGATATTCGAGCCCTTCAAGCAGGGATGGATATACGAACGATTGATCAGCCATGGTCTCCAAGCCATATATTATCTGGGAACAAGCCTATTCTCATCGTAGAAGGGATGTCAGTAGCTTTTTTACCAAAATCTTTGTTTGATCAAACCATTTGTTTTTACACAGATGATCTTACGGAGCTAGAAAGACGATTAAGCAGAGACGTCGCCCAACGGAATCGAGAGATAGACTTCATCTATCAAACTCACCAGATCAGACGAGAACAATACCATCAGTATTACCAACCGATGGAAGGTGAAGCGGATATCCTGGTCAATACATCACAAGATCAGTTTCGTATTGAAAAAGAATAAAAAGTTCTACAAAGAAGCAATATTTAGAACATTGCTAAACTATTTTTTATCTAAAACAATTTAAGTGATGATAAAAAAGGTTAAAATGATATACTAGAAGATTCATTTAAACATATACTGAAACTTTCTGCTGTGAGAAAAGTGGTAGAAACATGATTGTTTCTACCACTCGGTAGTTTTGAAACTTTAGGTTCAAAACTAAGTCATGGAACTTCTTCGAAGTTCGCTGACGTCCGTACTCACCTAAAGAAAGTTTCTAAAATAACTTTATCTTCAATCTGAAGTTCTACGGAAAAGTAGAACTTTTTTCTATATAATGGCAACATTTTTAGCATTCTAAATTTTTCGAAAACACTTTCATTAAAAAAACGAAAAAAATCTTCTCAAATCCCTTGCATTGGGCCTTTGTTTGTGTTA
>JAPJPE010000076.1 GCA_030825825.1 Streptococcus sp.
GGACGACGAAATCGAATTCTAACGAATTACCGATTTCTGTCCCACTCTCTTCTTTTTCCTTATATCTGCACAATCTTACGATAGCTCCGAGAGGTGATCCAAAAGACGATCAGGTAGGTGATGAGAAAGACAGCGCAGACGCTGAGGGTCACGACGAGGACTTGGCCACTATTGATGACACCGAGGACTTTAAGAATCAGGCGGATCATATGGTAGGCAAAGGCCAGGTGGATAAAGGCAAAGATGAGAGGGAGGAAGAAGACGGTCCGCACTTGACGGTTGATGGTTCGTTTGACCTCGTGTTCATCGAGCCCCACCTGTTGGAGGATGACGAAGCGATCACGGTCTTCATAACCTTCTGAGATTTGCTTGTAGTAGATGACGATGACCGTTCCGACCATAAAGATCAGTGACAAGAAAATTCCGATAAAGAAGATGCCACCAAAGAGGCTATTCAACTCTGCCACATCATTGGCTCGGTTACCTCCATAGATAAATGTTCCTTGGCCCTGTTGGCTGCTCAATTCATCGATCATCTTGTCATAACTAGCTGCTAACTTGAGCTGCTGGTCTTCATCAACATTGACATTGAAGCCACCGTAGATATTGGTATTGATGGCCAGATTTGGAAACTGAGCGACAAAGGCTGAGAGGTCAGGCACGATCAGGTAGTTGAAATCCTCTGTCAGCATATTAAACTGATTTGGCACGTGATCGGTGATAAAATCCTTGGTCACTTCTTCCTTGACTTGGAAGTCTTGGCCATTGATAGTGAACTGCTTTTGCCCTTTAAGATCCTTGTTATGGGCAAAGAGGATGACTTGGTTGCCGGTCAGATCGACCTGTTTTCCTGTCATTTGCTCATAACTAGCTGCATCAAAGACCATAAAGACGGTTTTAGGAGTGACGCTGCGTTCATCAGCTGGATAGACGGTGAAGGCTGTGCCCTTTTGTGATTTAACCCCAAAGTTGGCATAGGTCATCAGGTCGCGATTCTTGATCTTGAGATGGTGCTCAGAGGCAAATTCATCAAATTTCTGATTGATCTGCTCCAGATCGACCCCTTTTCCTTGGACAGAGAAATCATGAGGAGCCATGATTTTCTTGACCATTTCGCTACCGACATAGATGTTGGTGGCAGCAGAGATGGTCACCAGCACCATGGTCGAGAGGATGGCAATGGTCGCAAGGCCCACTGCATTTTTCTTCATACGATAGATGAGGTTAGAGACCGAGATCATATTGTTGGGCTGGTAATAGTAGCTCTTCTTTTTCTTAAGCAGGTGCAAGAAGACGGTGATCCCCGCATTAAAGAGCAGGTAGGTCCCGATCATGACCAGGATAACGGCTAGAAAGAAGGTCACAAGCGCAATGATGGGGTCTTTGACAGACAAAGCTAGGTAATAGCCAAAACCAAGAGAGGCTAAGCCCAGGATGGTTTGAGGCCACAAGAAGCGGGCTTTCTTTTCGCCACTAGCCTTCTCACGAGTTAGTTGCAGGGTATTCAAACGGAGAATGCGCCAAGCGTTGAGAAGAATCAAAAGTCCAAAGATGAGACCAAAGGTGACAAAGACCAAGATGACAATCCCAGGTTGGAAGGTAGATACTAGCTGGACCTTCATCTTCATGAGTTTCAAGAGGAAGGCAAAGATCAGCTTGTCAAAGAGGGCTCCAATCAAGACGCCGGCTGAGATAGTCAGAAAGCCAAAAAGCAAGAGTTCCTTGAAGATCATGCTGATGAGATGGCGTTTTTCAAGGCCGAGCATGCTGTAGATGCCCAACTCTTTGGAGCGGTTTTTCATGACGAAGCTATTGGCATAGAGCACGATGATAGCTCCCGCGGCATTGACCACGAACAGTCCCAAGACCAGGGTAAATATCATGGGATCTCCCCCTCGAAGCTCATGAATGTGAGGATTAAAGGTCAGGGAGTCAAAGAGGTAAGCGATGGTCACTGCGAGAATGACCGCAATCGCAAAGGGATAATAGAGCTTGCGGTTCTTGATCAGATTGGAGCAAGCTAATTTAGTGGTTAATCGAAACATCTACTCCACCTCACTTGCCATGACTGTCAGAGTATCTGAGATTTCTTGGAACATCTGACGCTCTGTCTTTTCCCCGCGGAAGATCTGGTTGTAGAGAATTCCGTCCTTGATAAAGAGCACGCGCTTAGCCCGAGCAGCCGCTGCGGTTGAGTGGGTCACCATGAGAATGGTTTGCCCCATGGTGTTGATATCTTCAAAGACATCTAGCAACGCAGCTGAAGACTTGGAATCCAGCGCCCCTGTTGGCTCATCGGCAAGGAGGATTTCAGGTGAGGTGATGATAGCCCGTGCTACGGCTACCCGTTGTTTTTGCCCACCAGAGATTTCGTAAGGGTATTTTTCAAGAAGTTGGTGAATGCCCAACTCCCGACTCACGCTATCGACCTCGCTCATCATTTCCTTGACCGGTCTGCGAGAAAGGACCAGTGGCAAGAGGATATTATCCTTGACAGACAAGGTATCGAGCAGGTTGAAGTCTTGAAAGACAAAGCCTAGTTTTTCCCGACGGAAGCTCGACGCATCCTTGTTCTTGATGGTGGAGGTATCGGTGCCATTGAGGTAGACCCGTCCTTCGGTCGGCTGGTCCAGCATGGCTAGGATATTGAGAAGGGTCGATTTCCCGGATCCTGATTCCCCCATGATAGCCACGTACTCACCCTTTTCCACGGTGAAGTGGATATCCTTTAAGGCTTCAACCTGCGTTCCTTGAAAGCGGGTTTTGTAGATCTTTTTGATATGTTGAACATCTAGTAATGACATACTTTTCTCCTTTTACTAGTAGATCAAGAAAAATTCTTGGGTTTGTTGCAGGACTTGGAGACCAAATTCCGTCTTTTCCAGATCGGTTTTCTTATTTGGTTTTTTAATCTTTTTGGGTTCTTTCATCCATTTCAAGAGTTTCATTTTCTTGACCTCCTTCATTTGATGAGACTATTGTATAAAAAATAAAAGGCGGCTACCATAACCTAACCTTTCATTTTGACCTTTATTTCTTACATTTTTGTAAGATGGGGAAAATTAATCCATGACCAACTTCTTCTCTTCAAAGCGAATGGCAACGGTCGTGCCTTGGCCGACCTCTGAATGGAGGGTGATCCTGTGGCCCAATTGCTCTGCGATTTTCTTAGATAGATAGAGCCCCAGCCCTGAAGATTGCTGGGTCAGGTGGCCATTGTAGCCGGAGAAGCCCCGCTCAAAGACGCGGAGGACATCGCTATTTTTGATCCCAATCCCGCTATCTTTTATATAGAGAGTCTGGTCTTTAAAATAGATTTCAATTCCCCCTGTGCTGGTGTACTTGAGGCTATTAGATAAGAGCTGCTCGATGATGACCAGGAGCCACTTGCGATCGGTGATGACCTCCTGCTCCAAATCATGCAGATCCACTGTCAAATTCTTTTGGATAAAAAAGAGGGCATACTTGCGGACTACTTCTTTGACCAAGTCTTCTACCGACACGCGCTTTAAGACTAGATCATCATGAAAACTCTCCAGTCGCAGATACTGCAAAACCAGATTGGCATAGGAGTCAATCTTAAAAAGCTCCTGCTCCATCTGCTGCTTGACAATGGGCGTCTCGACATCTTGCACCAAGAGCTGACTAGCCGCAATGGGCGTCTTAATCTGGTGAACCCAGAGGGTATAGTAATCCATCAGGTCATTGAACTTGGCCTGGGCTATCTTCCCTTCCTCTAAGCGCGCCTGCTGTTCTTCCGTGTATTTTTCATAAAGGAGGTGTTCCAGAGGCGAAGCAACCTCAACTTCCTCATAAAGTGCGGCTTTGCGGTAGTCCCGAAAGGTCATGGCGAAATCCCAGATCAAGATACAGAAGGCAAAAAAGCCTAGCACTAGGGTCGCATAGAGGAAAACCGTCCCCGTCTCTGGAAAGAGATAGGCAAAGACCCAATCGACGATCAAAAAGATGACCAATAGATAGAGTAGGCGCCTGCGGGATACCACATACTGCCAGAAGATCGTTCCAAATTTATTCATGGGTCAACCCGTAACCGATGCCTTTCTTGGTTTCGATGAAGTTTGACAAGCCAGCCTCTTCTAATTTCTTACGAAGGCGGGCCACATTGACAGACAAGGTATTGTCATCAATAAAGAAGTCGCTATTCCAGAGCTCCTTCATCATGTCATCGCGCGCCACGATACTGCCTGCATGCTCAAACAGGACGCGCAGGATCTGAAATTCATTCTTGGTCAGCTTGATGACTTCCCCTTCATACATCAAGTCCGTAGACTTGAGATTGAGGATGGCTCCCCGGTGCTCCAGCAGATTTTGATCCGTGCCAAATTCGTAAGAGCGGCGCAAGAGCCCTTGGACCTTGGCAAGGAGGACATTTTGGTCAAAAGGCTTGGTGACAAAGTCGTCTCCACCCATATTGATGGCCATGACAATATCCATGGCTTGATCCCGTGAAGAAAGAAACATGATCGGAACCTTTGAAACCTTGCGAATCTCCTGGCACCAGTGGTAGCCATTGTAGAGAGGCAGGCCAATATCCATGAGAATCAAGTGGGGGTCACTTTCGACAAAGATCCCGAGGACATCCATAAAATCCTCTACTGCAACCACTTCATAGCCCCATTGTTCCAATAATTGTTTGACCTGTTGGCGGATAATTTCATCGTCTTCCACTAAGAGAATTTTATGCATGGCTTTCTTTCCTTCTTTTTTTCTTCTTCCTATTATAACAGATTAAGAAGCAGAGAAAAAGATCGAGCGTAGCCTTCTTAACAGTAAGAGCTTTTTCTACTCCCATTTTTGTGCTATACTGAAAGAAATAAGACACGGGAGGCACAGATGTCGACTATTTTTGATTACCTAAAAGAAGTGACTTATGATTCCATATATGACCGCCCCTTCAAAGAACTGGATGTTCTCGCCTTGACAGAGCTGACCTATCTGCCCTTTGGACACATTGTGCCTCAAGGAGATACAACAGGAATCCCAGTGCGCCTGTCTGATGCGATGGAACTGATCGACCAGACAACCGATTTCATCGTGAGTAACCAGCACCTCCAATTAGTCGATGAGTTGGCTACTTCAAAGCGCTTTAAGAACATCAAACTCCTTAACTATGTCGATGAGTACGATCCCGATGTGCAAAAACAGTTCGCGGCCATGACCTATCGCCTCACCTTGGATGTGTATTTGGTCGTTTTCAGAGGGACGGATGACACCTTGATTGGCTGGAAGGAAGACTTCCACATGACCTATATGGACCATGTACCAGCTCAGAAGCGCGCAGCCAGCTACCTGCAACATGTCATGAAGGAATTTCCGAAAGGACGCTTCTTAGTGGCCGGTCACTCCAAAGGGGGCAACCTTGCAACCTATGCCTGCTCGTACCTACCTGATTCCTTATTTGAACGGGTAGACGTGATCTACAGCTACGATGCTCCTGGCCTCAACAAGGCCATTATTGAAACCGAAGGCTACCAGCGCACGTCTCCAAATATTCGTCGCTTTGTCCCTCAGGGATCCATCGTTGGCATGATGTTGGAAGTGCCAGAACCAACGACCATTGTCAAAAGTCGCGCCTTGGGTGGCTTTGCCCAGCACGACGCCTTTACTTGGGAAACTAAGGACCTCAGTTTTTTGACTGTTACTGAGACCAGCCCAGATAGCCAACAGACGGATCTCACCTTGAAACAATGGGTTCGTGAGACCTCGGCAGAGGAGCGCAAGAAGTTTTTTGACACCTTTTTTGGCATTTTTCTGGATGCCGGCATCACCTCCATCAATGATCTAACCGATCTCAAGCAGCTAGCCAAGGCCAAGGAAATCCTTCAAAATACCCAAGATCTAGATCCAACCGAGCGAGAAATGCTGGAACGTCTCGCTAAACAACTCATCGATACCCGAGTACAAGCTTGGAAAAAATGGCAGACGGTCCCTCGTATCCTGGTTCAAATGGCTGCATTTTTCAAGCGAAAACAAGCAGTCGAAACCACCTCACCACTGCTCCTAGAGCACAAGGAGTGAGGCTCAACTACTGACCTCTTCTATTCACTAGAACGCAAAAAGAGGCTGGGACAAAAGTCCTAGCCTCTCAATTATTTTTGGATTGTCGAG
>JAPJPE010000077.1 GCA_030825825.1 Streptococcus sp.
GTTTGCAATTCTGGGACCACTTCTGCCTCAAACCAAGGATTTTTAGCCATCCAGATTTGATTGCGAGGAGAAGGGTGAACGAGTGGAAAATAGGTTGGCAAATAGTCTTTAAAATGGTGGACCCGTTCGGTTACCTTGCCGCTAACCTTCTCATGAAGGTAGTAGGCTTGGGCATATTGTCCAATCAAGAGGGTCAACTCAATATCCGGACACTCCTTGAGGAGTTGAGGGTGCCACTTTTCCGCAAAGCCTTTGCGAGGGGGAAGGTCACCAGATTTTCCATGCCCTGGGAAATAAAAGTCCATGGGAATAACAGCAAACAAACCAGAGTTGTAAAAGGTGTCTTCGTCAACTCCTAACCATTCGCGCAGACGATCACCACTTTTATCCTTCCAGTAAATACCGGCTTCTTCCGTCTTCATACCAGGAGCTTGCCCGATGATATTGATACGAGCTGTCTTTGGAGCTGCAAAGAGTGGCTCGATTCCTTTATCCGTATATTCTTTATTTTGAGGATCTGCCATAATGGCTTGTTTAATGGTTTCAATCGTTGACATAAGTCCTCCTTCTATGGAAAAACTCAGCCAGAAAAACTGGCCGAGTAGTGGATTATTTGATTAGTTCATAGATAGCTTCTGCGTAAATTGCAGCTGCACGATAGAGATCTTCGACATCTGCGAACTCATTAGCTTGGTGCATGGTATTGACATAGTCTGGGAACATAGCACCAAAGGCAACCCCACGTTTCAAGAGACGACCAAAGGTACCACCACCGATCACTTGTTCGTGTCCTTTGAGGCCAGTTTGTTTTTCGTAAACACGCAAGAGAGTGGATACCAATTCGTCATCCATCGGAACATAGTGAGGTGTGTGACCATGAGCGGACAAGCTTACTATAGCCACTCCTTCGATCTTTTCAAGAGTAGACTTGATGGTTTCAGGATCTGTACCTTGAGGGTAACGGATATTGAGGGCAATGGTGTTGTCTGCCTGGCTTTCATCAAAATGGAAGACACCTGCATTCATGCTCAATGGTCCCATTTTGGCATCCGTATAGGCAATACCTAATTTTTCACCGGCAAAATCTTCGTGAAGAAGTGAAGCTGTCACATGAAGGTAAGCCTTAGCAGCACCACCAAAATCAAATTGGTTCAACAAGAGAGCCAAGTATGTCGCACCATTAATTCCATCTTCAGGAGTTGATCCATGAGCAGATTTCCCGATAATCGTAACAGTATAGGTTTCTTCGTCAACAGTTGAGATTTCATACTTGAGCTGGTGTTCCTTGGCAAAGGCATCCAAGAGGCCAGCAAGATCTGGAAGTTGTCCAGAAACGACTGCAGTCGCTGACTCTGGTACCATGTTTTCACGAAGGCCACCTGTAAAGCTATGAAGATGGGCACTTCCTGTGTTGTCATTTCCAAAATGAAGGTACTCAGTGATGTTTCCTTTTTCCCCATTGATAATTGGGAATTCCGCATCTGGGGAGAAGCCAAAATCTGGCTCAGGAAGTCCGACATGTTTGAAATAGTAATCCATGTCGCCCCAGCCTGATTCTTCATCTGTACCGACAACGAAGCGCACGCGCTTAGAAACAGGGAGTCCTAGGTCTTTGATGATCTTCAAACCATAGTAGCAGGCCATTGTAGGCCCTTTATCATCAGACGAACCACGCGCATAGAGCTTGCCATCGATAATTTCTGGTTTGTATGGATCCGTCTTCCAGCCACTACCTGCAGGCACGACGTCCATATGGGCAAAGATTCCAAGCTCTTCTTCTCCTTCACCAAAGGTAAAGTGACCGGCATAATTGTCGACATTCTTGGTTTCATAGCCATCACGTTTGGCAATTTCCAAGAATTTTTCAAGAGCTTTTACAGGACCAGGTCCAAAAGGATACTCTGCATCTGCCTTGCTGTCATCGCGTTCAGAATTGATTTCCAAGAGGCTGTATAAGTCAGCCATCATCTCATCGCGACGTTTTTCTACTTCTGCTTTAAAGTCAACTGTTGTCATGAATTCCTCCTCAATCTTCTATTTGCTAATTGGCTTAACGTTTGTCAATGATTTCGTCCACTGGTAAGCGATAGCTTGGCTCTACTTTTTCAGCGGCATAGCCAACCGTAATCAAGACTTCCGGACGGAAACGCTCTTCGATGTCCAATACTTCATTGATTTTTGATTTATCAAATCCCAAGATAATATTGGTTCCAATGCCTTGGTCCGTCAAAGCAAGTACCAAGTTCATGGCCACAAGCCCGGCATTTAAAGCCAAGTAATCACTTGTTTGTTGGGCATCATAGCGTGCAAATTCAGCAGGAAGATTTTGCATAAAGTATTGCAACTGCTCATCTGTGAAGTTTTTCACCCCACCGACACGCGCAATCTTGCGAGCCCGTTTTTGCAAATCGGTATCTGTAAAGAGGGCGATGGTCACAGGTGCTTCCATGACTTGATCGTAGTTTGCACCATAGGTTAATTTTGCCAATTCCGCATTTTTTTGACGAACGACCACAAATTTCCAAGGCTGGCTATTGTGGGCACTAGGGGCCAAGGTTGCGATCTCAATAGCAGTCCGTACATCCTTTGGATCGACCGGTTGGTCAGTGAAATGCTTGATCGTATGGCGTTTTTTATTGAGCTCTAGAAATTTCATAAGCTTCTTCCTTTTCTATTTCTGTTACCTCTATTTTAACACAAAATGAAAGAGCTTGCAGGGTTTTACAGCCTAAGATTGTGAAAAAAGAAGCGGACATTTTAAAGATCCGCCTCTTTTGGGATAGGTTGAATACACAAGAGATCTACCTATGATTCATTGAAAAAATTGAAATAGGCAGCTACTTCTTTGGCATAACCGTATTTCTCAATTAAGCCAGTTAGGAGCTCGATGTTATGACCCCGATAGTTATCCTCGCGTCTCAATTCTTCGTACATCTCAATAAAGGGAAGGCCCTTGTCCTTAGCATCTTGGAGCTCTGCTTCATAGTCATAGGCCACCTTACGAAATTGCAGGTTGGTCACCCCATCTTCTTCGACATCGATCAGAGCATATTGAGCTCTGTGGTTTTGAATTGGTTCCCAGTCAAAATAAGGCATACCAATAGTTCCTGGATTGAGGATCTGTTGGCCCTGACTGCCATAGCGAAGCAACTGTTTGTGGACATGACCGTAGATCGCCATATCCGTCTGATCATCCAGCAATTGGTCAAAGTTCTCCGTCGCATTAGCTGGACGCAAATCCCCACCATAATTCTTTTCTGGCAAGTTATGGCTCAGTGAAAAGCGAATGCCATTGACCTCCTTCTTCTCTACTAATGGAAGCGAACGAAGCCAATCGATCCTCTTAGGATCTAGTCCTTCCATAAGATACTGAGTAAGACGTAGAAGCTGGATCTCCTGCGGATCCTCAAGTCCGTACTCGCCATCCAAGGCCTCTAGGACACAATCGTCCCAATTTCCTCTAACAGCCGCTGTAATCGGAATCGCATCCAGCAACTCAAAAAGGTCCTCTCTTCCAGGCCCCGGAAGCAAAATGTCCCCTAAAAGCCAGTATTCTGTCGCGCCTTGAGCACGCGCATCCCCAATCACTGCCTCCAGGGCTGTCGTATCTCCGTGGATATCAGATAAAATAGCGATTCGATGGTTCATAACTACTCCTTTATGGATTGAAAAATCTGTGTGCCTTAAGTATAACAAAAACAAAAAAAAAGTGAAAACCATCCATTTGAATTGGATGGTTTAGACTATATTTTTATTAGGCTTCTAGAATGAACTAGATATTCCCTGCGTCATCCTCTTCTTCATCAACAACCTCGACATTCAAGCGACCATCATCCAGGTATTCTTCTTGAGTGATTTCACCATTTAGATATCTAATTTTCTTTGAAACTTGTATATGAATCTCTCTCAAATCAGCAAAATAATTCTCAAAATTCAGCAATGAAGTGTAAATATCAAACATCCCGTTTAAGTATAATTGATTGTTGGTATCTTTCAATGTATCTATGTCTAATTTTTCCATTAAATGAATCCCTCTGGCAAGGTTCTCAATATCTTCCTGGAAATCTTCGTTAATGTCGTCATTAACATCTGATATCTTTTCTGAATCAACTAATTGTTCACTGTAATAAGAATTTAGTTTAGAATAAACGGCTGTTAATTGTTGTAATAATTCTTTCATAACAATTAAATACTCCTTCCTACTCCTGCATCTGATTTAATTATATTTTTAGATCCATCCAAATTAATTACTTTTCTAAATCTACCTCTCTTATCAAATACTTCAATATGGTCTTTATGCAAACCATCTAAGTATAACTGATCACCTTTTTTAAGGCCAGGAATTCTCTTATCTACCACTTCATATATGGTTTGTCCATCATACTGTCTCTTGGTCTTTCTCACCGAACTTTTTAACTGTTCACCAAAATCCGTCTCAAAAAATTCTTGCATATTATTAACTGGTGTAGGGATCGATCTTCCCCCACCTCTGCCTTCAAATGCCGCAATTTTCTGTTTGTGATCGACTAAGATTTGTTGGATGCAATCGGCAAAATCATCCATTTTCGTTGAGACGTTAGACTTTGGAAGATTAACATTCCCATCCCCTGCAAGAGCAAGGGCAGGTTGACGTTGATTTCCAATGGAATCCATCATGTTTTGAACATTTTGTCGACCGGTTTCCATCGCATCATTGAAGCTCCGGACTTTATTGGAAAGTGCCTCTGCTCCTGCTGCAACAGTTTTGTTCTTCACATTTGAAACACGGTTCTTGAAGTTATCAAAAGCTTCTCCAGCTTGAACCTTGACATCACCCACCTTGGTCTTGACATCTGTCCAAGTTGTTTTGACACGATCTTTAATACTAGCCTTAAAGCTAGTCGCTTCCCCACTGTGGATATTGACATTAGCTGCTTAACTTGCTCGATAGGATTTGTATTTATTTCCAAGGTGGCCAGTAGCTGACTGGTAATAAAGTGTTAGAAGTTTAAATCCAGTATAACAAAAACTTACAAAAATAAAAAATGCGATAACACTCTAGTTATCACATTTTTGCATAGAAGTAGCATGATGGTCAATTGAAATTTTTAAATTATTAATCTTTAGCAATCTTTACAAATGCTTGTTTAAAATCCACATACATTTCAAAAGCAATTTTCATAACATCCCGAAAATCAATATAATCAGAAATAACTGGATCTAGAATAATATACTCTCTAGAAATTAGCCATTTCAAAGGGACTACCCATGATGGCTTTATCTCCTTCATATATGACCCAAATCAATTCCAATCTACCATGTTCAAAAACAAAATGAAAACCAAAACGAAAATTCTCAACTTGCTGCAAGTTAATATGGAAAAATCGTTCTCGCTTATCATATTGAACTTCATATCCCAATGACTCTACGATTTCCAATAAATAATCAAGCTCTTGACCCTCTGGTGTCCTATCTTTACTGCAAGTCTTTTGCGGACTCCGCCACTTCCATCAATGGACTTTCTTCTTCTTGCTTTCCTTGATTGAGCTTGGCTTGCACTGCCTCCGCCACTGCTCGCGGGATGCCGACTGTGACAATCTCATCTACAGTAGCTTCTTTGATCTTGGTCAGCGACTTGAAGTACTTCATCAGCAACTGCTTGCGTTTTGGTCCCAAACCTTCGATGCCGTCCAGCTGGGAGGAAAAGGAATTCTTGGATCGGAGCTGGCGGTGGAAGGTGATGGCGAAACGGTGGACTTCATCCTGAATTCGTTGGAGGAGGAAAAATTCCTGCGAGGTCCGAGAGAGTTCGATGACTTGGAGAGGATCGCCAAAGAGCAATTCATGGGTCTGGTGCTTGTCATTCTTTTGCAGGCCTGCAATGGGAATATCCAGCCCCAACTCCTCTTGAATGACTTGCTTAGCGATATTAACCTGGCCCTGACCCCCATCGATGACGATCAGATCTGGTGGCGTCAGGCCATCCCGCATGACCCGGCTGTAGCGTCTGCGAATGACCTCCCGCATGCTGGCATAGTCGTCTGGACCGACGACAGTCTTGATCTTGTACTTGCGGTAGTCCTTTTTGCTTGGCTTCCCAT
>JAPJPE010000078.1 GCA_030825825.1 Streptococcus sp.
TGACATATTTGAGCATGCCAGGTGCTCCACAAGAATAGATAGCGTCAAACTCCTGGTCCATCTGATCAACGATGGTTGAAACATAGCCCTTGGTGCCATAAGAACCATCGTCTGTCGTTACAGTAACATGAGCAAGCTGAGAAAGCTCTTCTTCCAAAATGACGGCTTCTTTGGTCGCGAAGCCGACAACCACTTCAACTTCTACCCCTTGCTCATGGAGTTGTTTGGCCACTTGGAGCAAAGGAGGAACACCTATCCCGCCACCAATGATCAAGGCTTTCTGACCTTGGCCGAGATCAGTGAGATCAAAGCCATTTCCCTGCGGCCCCATGACACTGAGTTTGCTACCGATTAGCAATTGAGAAAAGATAGCTGTCCCCCCACCTTCGATGCGGTAGATCAAGCGACACGTCTGTGTCTCAGGATCAATCTCAGAAATTGAAATCGGACGGCGAAGGAGCTTGGCCCCATCAGGGACTCGGATATGAAGGAATTGACCTGGTAGCATCTGCGCCACCATTTCCCCCTTCAAGATCATAGAATAGATGCGGGGAGCGATCTCTTCTTGAGCAACCAGCTCCATCTCCTCCATCATGATTTTGCCAAAGCGTTTTTTACAACTGTCACTGACCATTGATATCCTCTTCTTTCTTTCAGCAAAAAAGACCTCGCAAAAGCAAGGTCCCACAAATGATCAGCTAGACTCCGTCCGCTGATCTTTATTCCGTCTTTCCTTGCAGGCCTCTCTGGACCTCTTAAAGGTTAAATTTGTCTCATTATATCGCGCTCCTTCTCGCTTGTCAAGTAAAATCAGTAACTTAGGAAACTTTACGGGGTTCAAAATCTTCTGGGATCGGTTTGATGTATTGCATGGCAATTCGATTTTCAGGCTTACGATCAACTAGATAAAGAACCAGTAAAAAGAGCCATTCCAAGGGTTTCATTAGGTAATAGATCAGGTCCATAGCCCATTTTTTCTTGATATGTTTGGCAAAGGGATAGCCATAGCGGTCATAATTGCGACGCAAGAAGCGATGGAAACGTGGCGTCTTTTCTTCTAGCACCTGCTCAAAGGCATTGGCAATACAAAGCTGGCGATTGACAACGACTGGATGACCGTGGCGGACGCCCATCCGCTGGGGCTTGACAACATTTTCATGGCCACCAGCCGCAACCGTACAAAGATAGTGCTCATCAATGATGAGATTTTGAGGAGGGATCTTCTGTGAGAAGGCCCAGTCAGCTGTATTGGTCCAGGCTTTGATCATGGAATCCGGTTGCTGCCCAAAGAGCATGAGAACAAGGACAACAAGGGCAAGGGTTGGAAGGGCAACAAGAACTGCTAGCCATGGCCAGTTGCGCGACTTGTTTAAGAGCTGATGGAGCCATTGAAGTAGACGATTCTCATAGCTTATCTCTGTTCGATCTTCCTGCCACTCCTTGATGCGAACCCATAAGAGATGGATGGAATAGATCAGTAAGAAAAAAGTGTGAAAACTTGCTACCTGCAGTTGATTATCAAAAACTAAGAGGAGAACCACTCCTCCTAGAATGCCACTGATACAGAAGACGTTTGCTATCGGCGAGAGTGAATTCGCATCCCGGTAGGAATAGATAATCAAGGCAAGTAAAGTAAGAGCTGCCAGTGTGAAGAAGGTCGGATAGGCGCCAGACCAGATCAGGGCATGCTTCTGAGAATTGACCAAACTCTCACTCCAATCGTAAAAAGTCATCTCCTTGACGATGTAAATGAAAATCGCTTCGAGAAAGCAACCAAAGAGACCAAACCAAAGAACAATTGTAGGCTGTTGCTTTTTCTTTTTGACAGGATTAGGATTAGGTGATTCTTGCTTTTCCTTCATAAGAGATGCGTCATCTTCTCTTGTCCCTTCTCCTTCCTTCGGTACCCTATCTTCAAACAAATCCGGATCTTCGAGAGCTTCTTCCTCTGCTTCTTTGAACTGGATGCTGGACCACCGCCCAATCCCATAGATAATGACAAAAATATTGGGAACAAAGAGTGCTACGGTTAGACCGTAGGGCAAGATCTTCATGGTAAAGGCAATGATCTCCCAAACACTAAATTGGATAAATGGATCCGATAGAGCATAGATCGACTGACTAATGACCAAATAGATGTAAAAGGCTAATAGAATCAGAGCATTGGTCACAAAATTGATCTGTAACAGACCGGCTGTGAAATGCGTTTCCAACTCCTTATCTTTTTTCTTATAC
Source organism: Streptococcus sp. (assembly GCA_030825825.1). GTDB lineage: Bacteria > Bacillota > Bacilli > Lactobacillales > Streptococcaceae > Streptococcus. Next base: position 2,236 of record JAPJPE010000078.1, read on the forward strand.
CAGGAAACGAGTTTTTTCATAAGATCTCCTCAATCAATTTTTTACCATTCTATCAATCAGATCTTATCTTAAGCAAGGCAAAACTGTATTTTTCCATCAAAATCAGTCCCCAGATGGAGATTTTGTTTCCAATTTTCTATTTTTTAAATGTTTGATCTAGCCTACTTCCTATTACCTCCCTCAGCCTGTCTTATTCTCTGATACAGTCCTTGAAAGACCACATTTTACGGGAAAAACGCGCTTTTTTATGTTAAAATAAAAGCATGAGAATACAACAATTACAATACATTATCAAAATCGTCGAAACTGGCTCTATGAATGAAGCCGCAAAACAACTCTTCATCACGCAACCTAGCCTTTCCAATGCCGTTAAGGACTTGGAAAACGAGATGGGAATTGAAATCTTTATACGGAATCCTAAAGGGATCACTTTGACCCGCGATGGGATGGAGTTCCTCTCTTATGCCCGCCAGGTGGTGGAGCAGATTGACCTCTTGTCCGAGCGCTATAAAAATCCCGTGGGCTCTCGTGAGCTTTTCAGCGTCTCTTCACAGCACTACGCCTTCGTGGTTGAGGCCTTCGTTTCTCTATTGAAGAAAAGCGACATGGAAAAATACGAGCTCTTCCTACGGGAGACGCGGACTTGGGAGATCATCGATGACGTCAAGAATTTCCGAAGCGAGGTTGGCGTACTCTTTTTGAATAGCTACAACCGAGATGTCCTCTCTAAGATGCTGGATGATAATCACCTGATTGCCACCCACCTCTTTACAGCGCAACCTCATATCTTTGTCAGCAAGACCAATCCTCTTGCCAAGAAAGAGATCGTCCACTTATCTGATCTGGAAGATTTCCCATACCTTAGCTATGACCAAGGAACCCACAACTCCTTCTACTTCTCAGAAGAGATCCTCTCTCAAGAGCATCATAAAAAATCCATCGTCGTCAGTGACCGGGCGACCCTCTTTAATCTCTTGATTGGTCTGGATGGCTACACTATTGCGACCGGGATCCTCAACAGCAATCTCAACGGAAATAACATCGTCTCCATTCCCCTTGATATCGAAGACCCGATCGAGCTGGTCTACATCAAACATGAAAAAACAGCCCTCTCAAAAATGGGAGAAAAATTCATCGAGTACTTGCTTGAGGAAGTGAAGTTTGATAAGTAAAAAAATATCTGAGTGATCCATGTTCACTCAGATATTTTTTATGGTCATCTCTATATTTAGAAATCAATATGGGTCAACAACTTGTATACACAAACTTATTCCGACATCCATAATTTCTGAAATTAGTTAACATTTTTACTAAGTATTTCAGTTGTGTATTCATTTTTATCTGTGTATGTTTTCGATTGTGATAAAACTCTAAAACCTTTAATGTTCTTGCTACGGTCTTTCACAATATATGTATCTGTTATAGTTGTTTTAAATGAATTCCCTGTCATACGAATTCCAACCGGTTGATTAGTAAATCGATCAGAATAAAATAAATAAACAGAAAATTTTTCTTGACCAATATTTAAACTATTTCCACCATAATCAAACCGTCTATCCCAATAATTGTGTGATTTTGACTGATCATAAGCATCAAAAAACCTTTGATTTCTTTCTGCTGTATTCATAACAGCTTGCCGAAAGAAAACTGGGCGGAAAAAAGTAAATTCTGGTTCCGTACCATATTGGTAGTAAGTTTGTAGTTTCCCACTTTTTGGATTTCTAACTTGAAATCTAATCTCATATGGATATTCTGGTATTTGAACCAAGGTATCCCCTTGATAGAGCATTAAAACTAAATCAGTTCTATAAATATATCTGTGTTCTACCTTTTTTAGATTTGGAAAACGGTTAGATAGTTTCATAAGAAGTTCATTATCTAAAATTCTCTCGCTAAATGCAGGACCAATTGAACCTACATCAAAGGGAATGTCCGCTTTACTTTTATCTGTAAAGGTCACATGTAATATTCTGTGACTACCATATTCATCTATGTCTGTTCGGATAGATTCTTTCCATTGTCCATCAGATGGTTTCTTTTCTATGTCATCATGAATAAATTCGAAATTGATATCTTTGATAATCTTTTTCTGTGGCTTAATCTTACTGGTTTTGTAATTGTATACATCATAATAAATAGCTCCCGGCTCAAATAACTCAGGTTTTAAATAATAACGAAGGGCAATATAACCAATGAATACACTAATTAACGTCAGATAGATATGTTTCTTCTTAATTTTCAACTTTTTCACCTCCTAAGAAAATCTATTTCATTATATCATAATCAACTACATTCTTATAGCTCTAGTCCAAGGGGAGACATAAAAACACCTGAAACAAGTGGACTTCCACTCCTCTCAGGTGTTCTTTTATTGTCTTAATTGTGAAAATACTTCCCCAATTTTTCCTTCGATAACCAGGTCTGCTTGCTTGTCTTGTGGAATACTGGTTTTATTGATGACAACCAGCTTCTTCCCTTGGAAATACTGGATCAGGCTGGCTGCTGGGTAGACCACAAGGGAGGTCCCACCGATAATCATCAGATCAGCTGCCTGTATGGCTTGGGCCGCTTGGCTAAAGACCTCCATATCAAGGGGTTCCTCGTAGAGGGTCACATCAGGCTTGACCACCTTGCCACAGTTCAGGCAATGTGGAACCGGGCCTTCTAAAGCTAGAAAGGCCTCTAAATCATAAGATCGCTGGCAAGCCGTACAGTAATTACGGTCAGCACTACCATGGAGTTTCAAGACTTTCTTAGACCCCGCCATTTCATGGAGACTATCGATATTTTGTGTCACCACTGCCTTTAGCTTACCGGTCTCTTCCAGTCGAGCCAGATACCGATGGGCTGCATTGGGCTTAGCATCGGGATAGAGCAGGTATTTCTTATAGAAGTCGAAAAAGTCCTCTGGATAGCGCTCAAACATGGTATGTGAGACCAATTGCTCGGCTGTTAAATGCCGTCCTACCTGAACACTATAGACACCGTCTGAGCTTCGAAAATCCGGAATATTTGACTCCGTGGAAACTCCTGCTCCACCGAAAAAAACGATCCGTTGACTCTGATCAATCATCTCTTGTAGTTGAGCAATCTTATCCATCTACTTCTCCTTTAGTAGCTCTTCCATGACAGCATTGGCCTGATCAAAATAAAAGTTAACTTGATCATAATGAATGCCTGTGTAGCTCGCAAGGTCAATCAAATTCTTCATAAAATCCTGAGAAGAGAAACCCGTCGTCCGATGGAGCTCTTCCTCATCAAAGGGCTTGATCAAATGGGCCAAGGGGTTGCGAACGGATTTTTCTAACTCCCGCAATTGTTGGGCTGCAACTTTGACGCGATCTGGCAAGTCCAACTGCACAATCAACTCTGTTAAACTGGATGAATTGACCACACTTTCGCTGTGGAATTGCTGCAGGATAGGATTGTCTGACGCATGCAGACTCTCAAACTTCCAACGGTCATAACTGGATTCCTTGGAGTTATGGATATAGTTGGTAATATCAGGAATTTTCAACTGAATCAATCGCATAAAGATCCGGTAGATGGCTGGGCTAACGGCACGAACAAAGTCAATAATCTGTTCATTTCTCAACTTCGCTTCGAGATCATAAAGGTAGTTGGCCAACTGTTCATCTTCTTGATCTTCATGCCAAAAAAGCTGAAAACCAGTCGCTTCTAGCAACTCGGTTCTCAACT
>JAPJPE010000079.1 GCA_030825825.1 Streptococcus sp.
TTATATCTGTCGCTTGGAAATCTCTAACTTGAAAACTTGCTACAATAACAAAGAGATTTGCAATTGCATAGGCAAAACTATAGGTATCCGCTGAAGAACTATTTAAAGCACGTGTAACAATAAAAAGAAGTATAACTGAAACAGCGGCTGAAGACATACTTCCTAAAATATTCCAGAAAAATACCTTTTGGGCAGTTACTTTTTTCAATTAATTCACTCTCTTTCGATAACTATATTCCATTAATTATATCATATTCTCAATGAAAAAAGAGAGAACTGCATGACACACGTTCTCTCTTTTAACTTAAAAGGCTCATTAAGTATTCTTATTTCACTTCTTGTTTATAAAACTCTTTCAAAGCATCTTGCCATGTCGGAATGACAAATCCTGTAGCCTTAGCCTTAGACAAACTCATTGTTGAGTTAAGTGGACGTTTCGCCTTAGCCGGGAATTGACTTGAATCAACAGGTTTCACTTCAACATCCGTATCTTTGAGGATCTCAACTGCAAAGTCATACCAGGTTGTATCTTCTTCTGCATCGTTAGACAAGTGGTAATAACCATATTCTTTACGATTTTCAGCCAAATAAGTCATGAACTCAGCAAGGGTACGTGTCCAGGTTGGACGACCATGTTGGTCATTGACGACGGTCAAAGTCTTGTGAGTCTTGGCTAAGTTTTGCATCGTGAAGACAAAGTTCTTACCGTAGTTCCCGAAAACCCAAGCTGTACGGATGATATAGAAGTTCGAAACATGCTTCTCAACCAATTCTTCTCCCATACGTTTGGTACGACCGTATTCTGTTTGAGGATCTGGTTGATCGTCTACTTCCCATTCTTGTCCCACTGGTTTTTTCCCATCAAAAACGTAGTCGGTTGAGATATAAACCAAAGTTGCACCATGTTTTTCAGACGCTTTTGCTACATTTTCCGTACCAGTCACGTTGATGGCATAGTCCAACTCTTTTCCTTCATCTTCAGCAGCATCGACAGCTGTATAGGCAGCACAGTGGTAGACTAGGGTTGGCTTCACTTCTGCGAATACCTCGTCTACTTTTTCTGCATTTGTGATATCCATTTCAGCCACATCAACGGCTACATATTCTTCATTTCGTTCATCCAACAAATGGCGAAGCTCTGTACCAAGTTGCCCATTTGCTCCTGTAATTAAAATCATGGTAGATTCCTTTCAATTGCTTTATCCCTATCATTATAGCAAAAAAAGCAGAAGTTTTCTGCTTTTTACTTGCTTTTCTCTTTGATGACATAGACTGGTCGATTCTTAGTTTCTAAAAAGATTTTACCAATATATTTACCCAAAATTCCAATGGTTAGCAATTGGAATCCTCCAAGAAAGAGAATTACAGTCATGAGGGAGGGCCATCCAGAAGTTGGATCTCCAAATACTAGAGTTCGAATTACGATCAAGACCATCATTATAAAAGCTAAAATCCATGACAAAAGTCCACCGATAAAGGCAATATTTAAAGGTGCGTCTGAAAAATTAACAATCCCCTCAATAGAATATTTGAAGAGAGACCAAAAATTCCAAGAGGTTTCTCCGGCCACTCGCTCGACATTTTTATACTCTAAATACTCAGTCTCAAATCCAACCCAAGCAAAAATCCCCTTAGAAAATCGATTATACTCAGATAATTCGAGAATCGCATCGACCATCGGACGACGCATCAAACGAAAATCACGCGCTCCGTCAACCATTTCCACTTGGCTGATCTTATTGATCAATTTATAAAACATCCGTGCAAAGAAAGAACGAATCGGTGGTTCCCCATCACGGGTCACCCGACGGGTTCCGACACAGTCCAGATTTGACTGCTGATCCAATTTCTGCTTCATTTCAATCAATAACTCTGGCGGATCTTGTAGGTCCACATCCATAACGGTCACATAATCTCCTGTAGCATATTGAAGGCCAGCATATAAAGCAGCTTCCTTTCCAAAGTTACGTGAAAAAGATAGATAATGGGCACAAGGATTCAAGAGATTGAGTTCACGTAAAACATCTAAGGTTTTATCAGAAGACCCATCATTAATAAAAATATATTCAAATTCTTCTCCCATGGAGATCCGAACTCGTTCCATCTCTTCATAAAATAATGGAATCGATTCTTCTTCGTTAAAACATGGGACTACAACTGATATGGTCATCTCTTACTCCTTGACTTATTCACTTTCTATTGTAACAAAAAACTCTCATAAACCCTAGTATTTTTCACCCCGCCCCTCCCCCTTTTCATGGTATAATAGAGTGAATCGATGACGGAAGGACACCTTATGTTAAAGCTGGGAATTATTGGTACGAGTTGGATTTCACATGAATTTATTACAGCCGCTCATCAGACGGGCCACTATCACTTGCAGGCTGTGTATTCGAGAAAGATGAAGACAGCTCAAGAGTTTTGTGAGCCTTATGGAGCGATCTCTTGCTACACGGATTTCATCGACTTTTTAGACAGTGAGCTGGATGTGGTCTACATTGCCAGCCCCAATTCTCTTCATTTCGCTCAGGCCAAGCTTGCTATTTTAGCAAAGAAGCATGTCATCATTGAAAAACCGGCTGTGACCACCCCTTCTGAATGGAAGGAACTGGTCAAGCTCGCTAATGAGCACCAGGTCTATCTCTTTGAAGCTGCCAGAAATTACCAAGAAGCGGCCTTTCAAGTAGTTAAAGACTTCCTCTCTAATCAGGAAATACTGGGCGCCAACTTCACCTTTGCCAAATATTCTTCTAAATTGCCGGCCCTTCTTGCGGGTGAGATGCCCAATATTTTCTCAGATGTCTATGCAGGGGGAGCCTTGATGGATCTGGGAGTCTACTGCCTCTACTTGGCCATTGGCTTCTTTGGAAAACCGATCTCCAGTCACTATTGCGCTCAGCAATTACCCAATTCGGTTGATCTCTATGGTCAAGGTGTCTTGATTTATCCAGAGTTTCAGGTTGCCATTCAGGCAGGGAAAAATATCACCAGCCATCTACCTGCTGAAATCTACACCAAGACTGGAACGCTGACTCTCAATGCTGTAGCAGCCATCAACCAGGCTCGCTTCGTCAGCCATTCTGGGGAAGTCATCGACCTTCCGGTCCAGCCCTGCCCACACCAAATGCAAGAAGAGGCGGAAGCCTTTGCCCTTGCCATCGCTCATCAAAAGCCAGCTGCTTATCTTGAATGGTTACAAACAGGTGAGCAGGTCCATGAAACCCTCTACCAGATGCGTCAAAGCGCTGGAATACAATTTAAGGATGAAAAAGAATGAAAGAACAATTTCCACAAAGCTGGAAAGACCAGTTAGAAACACTCGGATTTGATGCATTCACTGAAATTCAGGAACAGATCTTCTCCCCTATCTATGAAGGAGAAAATGTCCTCGGCATCAGTCCTACCGGTACTGGTAAGACACTCGCCTACCTCTTTCCGAGCTTGCTCAAACTCAAACCGAAGAAGGCCCAACAACTCTTGATTTTGGCTCCTAATACAGAGTTAGCAGGACAAATTTTTGATGTCACCAAACAATGGGCAGAGCCTCTCGGTCTCCAGACACAACTCTTCCTTTCAGGATCTAGTCAAAAACGGCAAATCGAACGCCTCAAAAAAGGACCCGAAATCCTGGTTGGGACGCCTGGTCGGATCTTTGAACTGATCAAGCTAAAAAAGATCAAAATGATGAATGTGGAAACCATCATTTTAGATGAATTCGACCAATTACTGAGCGATTCTCAGTACCACTTCGTCGACAAGATCAGCCACTATGCTCCCCGTGACCACCAATATATCTACATGAGCGCCACAGCCAAGGTCGATCCAGACCAGCTAGAGGAAAATACTCTTCGTGTTACGGTTGATGGACTTTCTTTGGACAATATCCAACATTTTTATATGCAAGTGGATAAGCGGGACAAGGTCGAATTGCTCCGCAAACTCGCCTACGTCGAAGATTTTCGTGGTCTGGCTTTTTTCAATAGCCTGTCTGATCTGGGTAGTGCTGAAGAAAAACTACAATACCGTGGTGTTGAGGCCGTATCGCTCGCAAGCGATGTCAATGTCAAATACCGCAAGGTCATTCTGGAACGCTTCAAAGACCATCAGCTGACCCTCTTGCTTGCCACCGATTTAGTCGCTCGTGGAATCGACATTGAACATCTTGAGTGTGTGATTAACTACGATATTCCTCGTGATGTGGAGACCTATACCCACCGTGCCGGTCGAACAGGACGAATGGGGCGTGATGGCTATGTAATCACCTTTATCACCCACCCAGAAGAACTCAAATCCTTAAAAAAATACGCTTCTGTACGTGAACTGGTTTTAAAAAATTCCGAACTCTTTTTAAATGAATAAGAAAATCCTCTGCTAGTGAATGAACTGCAGAGGATTTTTACGTTAATTTCCATTGTAATAAATGCGATGACTTTCAAGTTGATAATCCAACAATTCATCCACCGTTACAAAGGTATAGCCTTGTGATTTGAGGTAGTCAAGGACGGTCGGTAGAGCGTCAATCGTGGTTTGATGGATATCATGCATGAGGATAATCGAACCCGGTTTGACTTCTTTTTTCACTTCATTGAGAATAGCCGTCGTATTATGTGTCTTCCAATCTAGGCTATCTACATCCCACATGATGAAGGATTGGTCGACACCGTATTGGATAGCGTTATTGATGGCCCCATACGGAGGACGGGTAATCTTGGTCTGCACACCTGTCGCTTTTTGAATAGCTTCTTGGGTATCCAAGATCTCTTTTTTGGCATTATCCAAGCTCAATTTTGGCAATTGAGGGTGATCCCAGGTATGGTTCCCGATTTGATGACCTTCTTTGCGGACTTGCTTAGCAATATCCGGATTCGCACTGACATTTTTTCCGACCATAAAGAAGGTAGCTTTGGCATTGTATTTCTTTAAGATGGCCAGCGCCTGAGGAGTCGTGGTTGGATCTGGTCCATCATCAAAGGTCAGGGCAATCATCTTACGGTGGCGTTCTTCAATATAGGATTCATAAGAAGCTAGATCATCAGGAAGCAAGCGCTCTGTATCAATCACGTCGTAGAATTTAGACAAGGGAACAGTGAAGGTATCGTCTCCTTTAACCTTGGTTGGAAATGGAATGGTGAAATTTCCTTTTTCATATTGGAATTCCCATTGGCTCAAATCCAACTCTGAGAAGTGGGCAACCATTTGATCAATGCTTTCCTCGTCCAGCTGACGAAAGGCTAGATTCCCCCGTAATTCCTCCAAAAAGATCTGTTTGGCTCCATCTGGATCCGCAAAAACCTGGCTGAGGGTCAAAGGGTTACTATCATCATCCAAGTAAAAGAGGGGCAACTTCACCGTCTCATCTTTGATGAATTTCCCTTTTTTGTACTGGTATTCAGCCCGTTTGATTTGGATAGGGTGATAACCAACAAAAGGCGCTTCTGCTTCTTCACTATGGTAGAAGGTCAAATGCTTTGGCTCCTTGGTTTTCTCATCCGATCCTAGACGCTGAAGGTCTTCTTGGATCTTCTCTTTCACAATCTCAACAGGCTGTCCATCTTTAGTAGGATAATAAGCCGTCACATAAGAAGTTCCTAAAATCCCTTCCTGAACTTGAACATCTTTCCCTTTTTCAGAGCTTTTCTCGAGTTGGGTGACCTTGGCAAACTGATCCTGATAGGCTTTTTGTTCACGAACCCTTTGAATCTTTTGATACCCGATATACAAAAGACTCAGAAAAAGGAGATTTATAATGATTAATAAAATAGTTTTCGTGTGTTTGAATCTCATAACTTTATTATAGCAAATTTCTCTCGAAAAAACAGTCCTTTTTTGTAAATGGTTTCATAAAAAAGAGAGAGTGGGACAGAAATCGGTAATTCGTTAGAATTCGATTTCGTCGTC
>JAPJPE010000080.1 GCA_030825825.1 Streptococcus sp.
CGTTTCCGCCTGTACAGTTTTAGAAAAAAGTGTCAATGACACAATCAATAGCGAACAAACTATTGACAAAAAAACTGCTATCTTTTTCATTTTTTCTCCCTTTCTAGGCTGATTTTTTTATAAATCAACGCATATAATATAGCAAAACATAGTGAGAAAGTCAAGATTATTAAACAAAAAATCCATCTTTTGTATATTTAAGGGCTATTTGGCTTCTGAATTTTTTCTAAGTAACTCTTCCTCTTTCAAACAGTTATTTTTCCAAAATCAACACATTTTTTGTAGATAAGTTGCTTTCTTTATACCCTGATTCTTTATAGAGATTTAGAGTGGCTGTTTCAGAATAGCCATTTTTTTCCTCTTGCATTTCCCTTGGAACTACCACTATGTCAATCTTAGAATCAAGCTTTTTGTCATTATGGTAGAAAATATCATACAATTTTTCATGGCTGCGAAGACTCGGCGTATAGCCACCTGCTGCTAAGACCGCTTTATCTTTAGGGATAGCCTGCAGGGTCTTTTCGAGCCCATCAAAATAGTCTTTACGTGTTTGATAGTATTGGATTTCAAAATTCCAGCTATGCGTAAAACTATATAGAATGGCGCTTGAAAAAATGATGGAAGAAGCTAGTAGAGCCACCAAAACATTATCTGATGCCAACTGGTTCTTGCTTAATTGATCGATAGACAATAAAGCCATCAAAAACAGAAGCGTGACCGAACCATAGCTATACTGAAAACCAATATCATATTGGTAAGGCCAATCCATCAATAAATTAATGAGAAAAAGGGGCAACATCAGAAAATAGGTAGACCAACGTCGTTGAATCAGTGGTAAAAAGCTAAAAGGAAATAGGACCAAAAAGAGGTAGCCAAGTCGTTTCGCTGTAAATAGACTTCCCAAAACATAAAGCGGATTTAGGACTACATTTTTCACAACCATCAGGAGACCATTTTCTCCAGTCAATAATAGATTATTGTATCGAGAAACCATAGCTCCCTCACCATATCTTGCTAAGAGGAACATGGCAAATGCAAAATAAAGTATCGGTAAGGCAAACAGGCTGAGATACAACCACTTTTTAAACTTGGCCTCAAAGGTAAAACGATGTTGAAACGCAAAATAAAGTCCTAAGGACAGCACGTAGACAAAGGCATCCTCTTTCACAAAAAGGAGCAACAAGGTGAACAAGATAGTTCTTCCACGCCACTGAGAAATCAGGCTGTAGAACAACCAAAGTATCAATGGAGGCAAAAAACAATTTTCATGCAAATGGAATCCACCACTCGTTGTCATGACCGGAGTCACAAAAAAGAGGGCAAGCACGAGCGGCGTCATGACTTTTGGCAATTGTATTTTCTTTAGAATCAAACAAAGCGGGATAACTGCTGAAAATACAATCACTGTTTGAGCGATATCTAACGTTTCCACATAAGGAAATAGCATATAAAAGGGCAAGATCAAATAATAAATAGGAGAAATATGGACCCCAAAATGCGATAAGGCCCTATCTCTTTCAAGGGTGGTAACTTGCGAAAAATCATGTCTCATTCTCTCAAACATCTGTGAAAAGATTCCAATATCAAAAGAAGAGACCGCATTGGCTTTAATCTTATAATAGGCAACAATCGATAGATAGAGCACATAGAAAATACCACCGATTATTGTCACCACTGTGAGTCTTCGAACCCAGGTTTCATTGACTTTAGCCAAAGAAACCTTATAGAGAACGAAACCGATCAGGACGGCAACGATAACGGCTACTAATACTGGCCAAATCAAAGTAGGCAACTTCGATTCAAAAATCGTAAACGTAAAGATTCCTAGTTCCTTATCTTGAAGATTGGCACTGGTTTGTAGCAACAATTTTGGAAAAGACAAGATATTTACCACCAAGAAGATATAAGCGATTGTTTCTTTTCCTAAATAAAAATATAGAAACAAGACCAGTGAGAGCAACACTAGGCCCAATGACATAAAGAGACTCGGACTTTTCAGAATAGAAATAAATAGGATACCTGCCGCAAACCAGAGATTCAATTTTTGTATGCAGATATACTTCTTGCTCTCCGTCAAAAACCAGAGAATAGGATAACTAACGAACAAAGCAAGGACTGTATGGGCCCATCCCACTTTACCAAGTTCTAGAAATAATTCCTTTGTTGAAAAACTCAATAGATTGACCATCATGGCCACAAAATAAGAACCTAGAAACAACCATAAATAGTTACGGTTCAGTGTCTTAGCAAGTTTCATTTCTATTAATACCTCCCAATTGTAGTTTCTATTCTAGCACAAAACCCTTACTATTTCTAGATAGTAATAAGCACACTAAAAGAGAGGTTGATACCAATTCAACCTCTCTTTTTCTTATAATTCCTGTAATAAGTAACGGAAGAGTTCTAAATTCCCTTTTTCTTCATTGACCAAGTATTCTGGATGCCACTGCAAGCCCATAATCCGATGGCCGTCTACTGCTTCAATGGCTTCGATGGTGTGATCGCGCGGATCAAAGGCGGTCGCACGGAAATTCGGTGCAAGATCCTTGATACTTTGGCGGTGCACAGAATTAATCCGACTGGCCTGACCAAAGAGTTGTTCCACCACACTGCCTTTTTTAGTCTGGATAGAATGAGAAGTCCCAAACGGAAGTCCTTGCCAATGCCCTTCGATCTCTTGGTTGAGTGTTCCTCCAAAAGCCACATTGATCAACTGAACCCCACGGCAAATTCCTAGAACCGGTTTGTTTTGGCGTACTGCTTCCTTTAGTAAGGCAAGCTCAAATTGATCCCGTTCGATATTGTAATCATCGCTCTCGATGGTTTTTTCTTCACCATAGAGACTAGGATCGACATTTTGGCCTCCACTTAAGATCAATTTGTCAATCGTTTCAACATAGTCCTTAACCAAGGAAGGATCCCCCATCGGGATGACCATTGGAAGCCCACCTGCTTGACGGATTCCTTCCGCAAACTGACTAGATACAGAGGAATGAAGGTTTTTCCCTTCCGGGTCCACCGGACAGAGATTGGCGGATACTCCAACAATTGTTCTGCACATATTCATTCCTCCTTCATTTTTACTAATACTTATGTTACCACCCATTAGTGATAGTGTCTAATATGTATTTTTTAAAACCGTGATAGATTTTATTTATCACCCTCACCTTCCTCACAAAACAATTGATGATCATACAAGTTTTTTTACCTATATTATGTTAAAATAGAGAGGAAAATAGAATCGTCCTTCAAGGCACACATTAGGCTGTTTCGAAGGCGCAAGCGCTAGATTCCTAGCCTTGTTGAAAAATAGACATAGAAATGGAAGATACAATGGAAAAACAAACCGTTGCAGTATTGGGTCCTGGTTCATGGGGAACAGCCCTTTCACAAGTCCTCAATGATAACGGCCATGAAGTCCGTCTCTGGGGAAATATCCAAGAACAAATCGATGAAATCAATACCGCTCATACCAATCAACGCTATTTCAAAGATATCGTTATTAGCGAAGACATCACTGCTACGACTGATTTGAAAGCAGCTTTGGACGGTGTGGACGCTATCCTCTTTGTCGTTCCTACAAAGGTGACCCGTTTGGTGGCGAAACAAGTTGCTGAAACACTGGATCACCCTGTAACAGTCATGCATGCTTCCAAGGGACTAGAACCTGGTACACACGATCGAATTTCTCAAATCCTTGAAGAAGAAATTCCTGCTTCTCTTCGCAGCGAGGTGGTGGTCGTTTCTGGACCTAGTCACGCCGAAGAAACTATCGTACGGGACATCACCCTCATTACAGCTGCCTCAATAGATTTAGAAGCCGCACGCTATGTTCAAGAACTCTTTAGCAACCATTACTTCCGCCTCTATACCAATACAGATGTCATCGGAGTGGAAACTGCTGGAGCCTTGAAGAATATCATCGCTGTCGGAGCTGGGGCCCTGCACGGTCTTGGTTATGGTGACAATGCCAAAGCAGCTATCATCACGCGCGGTCTCGCTGAAATCACGCGCCTTGGCGTTAAGCTAGGAGCTAGCCCCTTGACCTATAGCGGTTTGTCTGGGGTTGGTGACTTGATCGTTACTGGTACTTCTGTTCACTCCCGCAACTGGCGAGCTGGGGATGCTCTCGGACGTGGCGAAAAATTGGAAGACATCGAAGCCAACATGGGCATGATCATTGAAGGGATCTCTACGACCAAAGTCGCCCATGAACTGGCACAAGAATTGGATGTCTACATGCCGATTACACAGGCCATTTACCAAGTCATCTACGAAGGAAAAGATATCCGCGAAGCTATCCACCACATGATGAGCAATGAATTTAAAGAAGAAAACGAGTGGAAATAAGTCAACCACTCTAACATCAATCCTACCTTTTAGAAAGGAAACTATATGACTAAAGTTAGAAAAGCAGTCATTCCTGCGGCTGGTTTGGGGACACGCTTCCTCCCAGCTACCAAAGCTTTGGCAAAGGAAATGTTGCCAATCGTTGACAAACCTACGATCCAATTCATCGTAGAAGAGGCTCTGAAATCTGGAATTGAGGAAATTCTTGTCGTAACAGGGAAGGCCAAACGTTCGATCGAAGACCATTTCGATTCTAACTTTGAATTGGAATACAACCTCGAGCAAAAAGGTAAGACTGACTTACTCAAGTTGGTCAATGATACAACAGCGATCAATCTTCATTTCATCCGCCAAAGTCACCCTCGAGGTTTAGGAGACGCTGTTCTGCAGGCGAAAGCTTTTGTTGGAAATGAGCCTTTCGTCGTCATGTTGGGAGATGACCTGATGGACATCACCAATGATGATGCCTTGCCATTGACCAAACAATTGATGAACGACTACGATGAAACCCATGCATCCACTATCGCTGTGATGGAAGTCCCTCACGAAGAGGTTTCTTCTTACGGTGTGATCGCACCTCAAGGAGAGGGCATCAATGGTCTTTATAGCGTTGAAACTTTTGTCGAAAAACCAGCTCCAGAAGATGCACCGAGTGATCTCGCCATCATTGGCCGCTACCTCTTGACTCCTGAGATCTTTGATATTCTTGCAAATCAAGAACCAGGTGCTGGTAATGAAATTCAATTGACGGATGCGATCGACACCCTCAATAAGACCCAACGAGTCTTTGCCCGTGAATTTAAAGGCCAACGCTACGATGTAGGTGACAAGTTTGGTTTTATGAAAACATCGATTGATTATGCTTTGAAGCATCCACAGGTTAAAGAGGATCTCAAACAGTATATCATTGATCTTGGAAAACAATTAGAAGAATCTGAACAAACTGCAGACTAAAAAAGAAGGAAGAGAGATTTCATTCTCACTTCCTTTTTTTGTTATATATTATGAACTGTATCGTTTAATGAGTTCTACGTTTTTCGATGTAGTAGCCAAATCCAAAAACTATTAAAAGAACTCCGCCTACCATTGTCGCAATGGAAATACTTTGACCGGTTGATGGTAATTTTTTCTCACCTTTCTTCTCTTCAATTTTTGCTGCAGATTTATAAACTACACCATAAGTTGAGAAATGAGAGGTTGTAAATGTTACGGCTGACTTATCTTCATTTAGTTGGAATTGGAAGGACTCCAATTGACCATTTTCACCGATACCATAAACTGCTTCTACTTCTTTTTGGCTATTTACTGGAATGGTCACAACAGTTGGACTAATTTGATGTACAGGATTATTTTGGTTCGATAATTGAATATTATATGCCTTGTACTCTTTACCAGCTAGTTCTTTGCCATCTTTCAAGACTTCAACAAGAAGACTATAGCCACCTTGAGCAAAATCAGGGTTTTGCAAGACGATACCTGTTGCCTGGTCTACTAAAATATATGAATTTGTTGGTAAAACTGGGCGACCAACGGTACTAACACTGTT
>JAPJPE010000081.1 GCA_030825825.1 Streptococcus sp.
AACATCCGACCGATGCTATCATAGAAGAACGAACTGCTTTCTTTGAAAAATTCGGTGTTCAAGCAGATTCACAGCTACAATGAAAAAACACTAAGATTGTAACCTTAGTGTTTTTTTAGTTCCTTCAAAAAATACCAACTGCCCATCTCAACTTGGTTAAAGCTAATCTCACTTGAATAGACTTCCTTGTAGCCATTTTTCGTGTAAAAATAGACATTTCCTTTGGTATTGGTATAAAAGGCTAGTTTTTCCCCTTTGATTTCTTCCAAGAAAGGTTCAATTCCTTCTGTCATAAAGCGACTGCCATAGCCCTGCCGTTGGTGTTTAGGGGCGACTGCAAGAAGCATCAAATACCAATCAAAATCTACATTTTGCTCCAATTCCTTATCCGTGTCCTCCATAAATTTAAAGTAGGACAACATATTTTTCAAGGAAATAAACTTGAGCAAACCGAATCCCCCATTTAAGAGATAGGCCCGAAAAGGGATCGGTCCCTTTTGCAACAAGGCAACTGCATAAATTTCATCATTTTTTTCTGCCACAAGGCAAATATGGTGCTTAAGAAAAACCTTTACCAGGATGCGCATCATTGCCTCAACAAAGGCTGGGTATTGTTTGGGATCCCGAACCAAATCCTTGATAACTTTTAAAAATAGATAGTCCTCAAAGGCTGTACTGGCTACTCGAACCACCTGATCCAGATCTGCTTTTTTTGCTTTTCTGTACTTCATCTTCTCTCCTATTCTAAGTCCACTTTCCAGTATACACTATCCCTCGCTCTTAGACAAAGGTCAATTTTTAGGAATTTGTTCATTCAAGCCAGCAAAAAGAGTCCTCCCCAGACGAGTCCCAATCCCCAAGCGACGAGGACATCCTTGGGATAATGAACCCCTCCAAGAACTCGGACAAGGGCTAATAGAAGAGATAGGAGCATGGAGCATATTCCTAGCGGAAGCGACAACTGGCAGACACACATGGAGATAATGGTGGCCGAAAAAACATGTCGGCTAGGAAAGGAATGTCCGGATGAATTCTTTTCTAATAAGGGTTGAATCTCCCATTTCTCATAAGGTCTCGGAACATTGACCCAATGACGAAAGAGGCTAAACAAGACAAAACCCGAAGCAGGGATCCAGATAAAAGGCCAGATTCCTCCAAGCGAAGTTTTCTTTAAAAACAGCCAACAAAAAACCATTCCGTAGACGCCTGGCATCACAAGCGTCAAGATTCGATTCATCCGTTTAAGGACCTGTATCCGACTTGGTTTTTTCGTAAAAGGCAAGGTTAGCCAACGATAAAATTTTGGATAATCGTGAAGGTTACGCTTCATGTTGGCACTCCTGTCTTTCATCTCATTTTTGTACTACTAGTATACGCGATCCTAAGAAAACCTGTCAAGCAAGGCTTCTTTTTTATTGTTTCTTTCTTCTTTTTTTATACAACCGCTATTCCTTTTTTTGCTTTTATCAATTTTATGTCTCCAAGAAACCTCTTTTCCATTACTATTATCGATAAAGAAATGAGGCTGGGACAAAAGTCCTAGCCTCTCAATTATTTTTGGATTGTCGAGCAAGACGCAGTGGTTGAGTGGGCTCTACTACGCTGATTTCATCAGCTTTACAGCCCTACTCAACTGTGCGGAGGTGGGACGACGAAATCGAATTCTAACGAATTACCGATTTCTGTCCCACTCTCATTTTTTCACTTTATATGTTACGCCCTTTGTATCTTGTTGTTACGCCACTTCTTCTGTGAATTGGCTATTGTAGAGGTCGGCATAAAATCCATTTTGGCTCATGAGTTCTTGGTGGTTGCCTTGCTCGATAATATTTCCATCTTTCATCACGAGAATTAGATCCGCATTACGGATAGTGGACAAGCGATGGGCAATCACAAAGGAAGTTCGGCCTTCCATGAGTTTGTCCATGGCTTTTTGAATCAACTCTTCTGTACGGGTATCGACAGATGAGGTTGCTTCATCCAAGATAAGAAGCGGAGCATCCTTCAAGAGGGCACGCGCAATGGTCAAGAGTTGCTTTTGACCAACGGACAAGGTCACTGAATCATCTAATACAGTATCATAGCCATTCGGCAAGGTCCGAATAAAGTGATGGACCCCAACCGCTCGGGTTGCTGCTTCCACCGCTTCGTCTGAAATATCCGTTTGATTGAAGACCAGGTTTTCCCGAATGGTCCCCTCAAATAGCCAGGTATCTTGCAAGACCATCGAAAAGGCATCATGAACTTCTTCTCGGCTCATGGCCTTAGTATCCACACCATCGATGGTAATTTTACCAGCTTGAATGTCGTAAAAACGCATCAAGAGATTGACCATGGTCGTCTTACCTGCACCTGTCGGACCAACAATGGCCACTTTTTGTCCAGGCTTCGCTTCAGCTGTAAAGTCATGGATAATGGTCTTATCTGGTGAATAGCCAAAGCGCACATGTTCAAAGGTGACATGTCCTTTTGGCTCATCCAATTGGCGAGTTTTTTGAGATTCGTCTTCCATTTCTTCTTCATTTAAGAATTCAAAGACACGCCCCATAGCAGCACTAGCTGATTGCAATTGGGTAATTCCTTGGGCCATTTGACCAATTGGTTGGGTAAAGATGCGGACATAGGTCATAAAGGCCACAATGGTCCCGATGGTAATGTCTCCATTAATGGTGAGGACAGCCCCAACGATACAGACCATGACATAGCCGAAATTCCCTACAAACTGCATCAAGGGCATCATGATCCCAGAGAAGAATTGGGATTTCCACATGCTATGGTACAAATCTTGGTTGATGGCATCAAAATGATTTTTGGCTTGGTGACGGCCATTGTAGGAAATGACGATATTGTGGCCACTATAGATTTCTTCAACATAGCCTGAAACTTTGGCAAGGTTGTCCTGTTGTTGCTTAAAGAGAGGCTGGCTCTTGACCATAATGATGCTGGAAAGAGCAAAACCTGCAAAGACGGACACAATCGCTGTCACCGCCAAGTGCCAGTCCGTCTTAAACATCATAAGGATGGAGCCAATCAATAAGACAATAGAAGAGACCATTTGAACCAAGCTTTGGTTAAAGGATTGGGTCATCAAATCCACGTCATTGGTCACACGAGACAAGGTATCTCCTTGTTCATGGCTATCAAAATATTGGAGGGGCACGCGATTGATCTTTTCAGCGATGGCATTGCGCAAGCGTTCTGCAAAGCGCTGAATAATCGTTGAGATAATGAAACTACTGCTGTAGGACACCAGTGCTCCAACTCCATAAAGGATGGCTAAGGTCAGGGCAATCGAAGTGATCTTGTCAATATCAATGGCTCCTCCCATCCCTTTTGTAATGGTATCTGTGATTTCTTTTAACTTATCCGGTCCAATAACCGTGATAATACTCGATACGATCGAAAAGAGGATAGCAACTAGGAAAAATAGGTGGAAGCCCTTCAAATAGGGAGAAAGTTGTCTCCAAAGGGACGATTCTTGTTTTGTTTTATGCATGTTCCAACTCCTCCTTAGACAATTGTGAATAGGCAATTTCTTGATAGACTTCATTGGTCGCAAGCAATTCTTTGTGGGTGCCTTGACCGACGACCTTCCCTTGATCCAAGACCAAAATCAAATCCGCATCCATAATAGTCGAAATCCGTTGGGCAACGATCAATTTGGTCGTATCTGCCAGCTCTTCTTTCAGGGCTTGGCGCAAGATACGATCCGTTTTGTAATCCAGGGCTGAGAAGGAATCATCAAAGATGAGGATCTCGGGCTTACGTGCCAGGGCACGCGCAATGGCCAAACGTTGACGTTGTCCTCCAGAGAAGTTGCTTCCTCCTTGCGCTACTTCTGTATCCAAGCCCTTCTCTTTTGTGGCAACAAACTCTTTGGCTTGGGCCAATTCAAGAGCTTTCCAGATGGCTTCATCCTCTAATTTTCCTTGACTACTTTCTCCAAATTCCATATTGGAGCGAATCGTGCCGCTAAAGAGCACTGCTTTTTGGGGAATGTAGCCGACTTTATTGTTCAATTCTTGGTGGCTATAATCCTTGACATTCACCCCATCCACTAAGATCTTTCCTTCTGTCGCATCGTAAAAACGCGGGATTAAATTGACCAAAGTGGATTTACCAGAACCAGTTGATCCAATGAAGGCAACGGTTTGTCCTTTCTGAGCTGAGAAGGTCACGTGCTCAATCACAGCACGGGAAGTCCGTCCATATCGGAAGGAAACATCTTGGAATTCTACGGTACCTGGTTGGTCTGTTTTTTCTTTTGACTCACTTGGAAAGGCTACAGACGGTTCAAGAGCCAAGACCTGATTAATCCGTTTTGCGGATACCATGGCACGAGGAAGAATAATCAAGATGGCCACCATCATCATAAAGCCAATGACAACCTGCATAGCGTAAGAAGAGAAGGTGATCATATCTGAGAAGACCTTGGTCCGATCCGCTAAGGCAGAACTCACAGCAAGCTTTGTAGGATTTGTTGGCATGGCGATATCATTGATCAAGTGCGCCCCAATCCAGTAGATAGCAAGGGTCAACCCACTTGATACCACTGTCATGACAGGGTTCATCAGAGACATCAAACGATAAACAAAGAGATTTAGACGGGTTAAGCCCTTGTTTTCAGTCTGGAATTTTTCATTTTGATAAGCTTCTGCATTGTAAGCACGAACGACCCGCACCCCAGTCAAACTCTCCCGTGTCGCCGCATTCAAAGCATCGGTCAAACCTTGAACCTTTTGCTGGCGCGGAAAGGCAATAAGAACCAGAACAGATAGCAGAATCAAGACCATCAAGACCGCAATCCCAACAGACGTTGTCCAAGCATCGCTCTTGCCCCAAATCTTGGTCAAAGCCCAAATTGCCATAATGGGACCACGCGTCACGACTTGCATCCCCATCACAATCATGATTTGCAATTGAGTCAAATCGTTGGTCGTCCGGGTCAAGAGAGAGGGAACAGAGAATTTCTTGATCTCGGCATCAGAGTAATCCATCACTTGATGGAAAATCTCTCCTCGAAGTCGCGTCGTAAAGCTGGCAGCGACTCGTGACGCTAAAAAGCCAACAAGGACTGCCATCAAAAAGCTTCCAAAAGAGAAGAGCAACATCTTGCTTCCCGGATCCATGATATCAGAAACCTTGGTCCCATCCTTGGCTAAGAGGGTTGTGATATCGGATAAGTATTCAGGAGTCTTTAAATCCATCCAAACAGCCAGACAGATAAAGACCGTACTAAGGGCAATCATGCCCCATTCTTTGGCAGTTAACCGCCGAAACATATTGATCATTCCTCGCTCCTTTTTTTCATGTTCTCATAAAATTGATGCATGACCTTGAAAAAGATGGTCAAATCTTCTTCTGATACACCAGTCATCATATCCTGGTCTACTTCTTCAAAGAATTGTTTCATGTCATTCAATTTGTCTTTTACACTGTCTGTTAGGTAGACATACTTGGCACGTTTATCGGTTGGACTAGGCTCTAAATAAATAAAGCCATTTTTCTCCATGCGCTTGATCAGGTTACTCGTCACTGATTTTGCGATATGAAGTTCCTGCTCAACATCCCGAATCAAGGTCACTTTTCCCTCCTTTTCACGATGAGATAAGAAGCTCAATACCTGACCTTGGGGTCCTGCGCTAAATTCAAGCCCCTGCTTCTTGGCCTCTCTTTCTACCATGAGGTGAATGAGATGGCCGATCTTTTTAAATTCTAGTAAAGGTTTGTCCATCATTTCCTCCAAATAGTTCTCTTAAGAACTTTAAAGTTACTATGAGAACTATTTTAACACAAAAAAGATCCCTGTCAAGAAAAAAGTTTCCATAAGAACTAAAAAAATGGAGCCGAATCGACTCCATCCTTCATCTT
>JAPJPE010000082.1 GCA_030825825.1 Streptococcus sp.
ATTTAACAGTGTTATCTATTTTTTAAAAAAAACAAATAAAAAAACAAAAAATAAACAAAAAGCGTTGCTTTTTGTTTGAATGTTTGATATTATATAAACAAAGAAATGATGAAAACGTTTTTTCGAACATTTTGCAAAATGTTTTCTACTTCTACGTAGCATTTCTTTCTAAAATTTAGGAGGTGGTCAAAATGGCTATTGTTGTTGGTGCAGATCTCAAAGGTACGAGATTAAAAGATGTTGTGAAAAATTTTCTTGTAGAAGAAGGTTTTGAGGTAATTGATGTGACTAAGGACGGACAAGATTTTGTTGATGTTACCTTGGCAGTTGCCTCTGAAGTAAATAAAGATGAGCAAAACTTAGGTATTGTAATTGATGCTTATGGAGCTGGTCCATTCATGGTAGCAACTAAAATTAAAGGTATGGTTGCAGCAGAAGTTTCAGATGAACGCTCAGCTTATATGACACGTGGACATAACAATTCACGAATGATTACGGTTGGCGCTGAAATCGTCGGTGATGAGCTTGCTAAAAACATCGCTAAAGGTTTCGTCAATGGTAAATATGATGGCGGACGTCATCAAATCCGAGTAGATATGCTTAACAAGATGTGTTAAGAAAAGGAGTTAAGGAATGAGAATCGCAATTGGATGTGACCACATTGTCACAGATGAAAAAATGGCAGTATCAGAATTCTTGAAATCAAAAGGACATGAGGTCCTTGATTTCGGGACATATGACCACGCACGTACTCACTACCCTATCTATGGTAAAAAAGTCGGTGAAGCAGTAGTAAGTGGTCAAGCAGACTTGGGAGTATGTATCTGTGGTACAGGTGTCGGCATTAACAATGCAGTCAATAAAGTTCCAGGTGTTCGCTCAGCGTTGGTTCGTGATATGACATCAGCTATATATGCAAAAGAAGAGTTAAATGCGAATGTTATCGGTTTCGGTGGAATGATTACTGGTGGTCTTCTTATGAATGACATCATTGAAGCTTTCATTGAAGCTGAGTACAAACCAACAGAAGAAAATAAAAAATTGATTGCAAAAATCGAACACGTTGAAACACATAATGCACATCAAGCAGATGAAGATTTCTTTACAGAATTCCTTGAAAGATGGGACCGTGGTGACTACCACGATTAAGGTATAACAAATGATTCTGACAGTCACACTAAATCCTTCAGTAGACATCTCTTATCCTCTAGAAACATTGAAAATTGATACAGTGAATAGGGTAAAAGATGTTAGTAAGACAGCTGGTGGAAAAGGTTTAAATGTTACTAGAGTCTTGTATGAATCTGGTGATAAAGTTACTGCTACAGGTTTCTTAGGTGGTAAAATTGGTGAATTTATTGAAAGCGAATTAGAACAATCTCCTGTTAGTCCAGCTTTTTATAAAATCTCAGGAAACACTAGAAACTGTATTGCTATCTTACACGAGGGTAACCAAACAGAAATTTTGGAACAAGGACCAACAATTTCTCATGAAGAAGCAGAAGGCTTTCTTGACCACTATAGCAATCTTATTAAACAATCAGAAGTTGTTACAATTTCAGGAAGTTTACCTTCAGGACTTCCCAACGATTATTATGAAAAACTTATCCAACTTGCTTCGGATGAAGGAGTAGCAGTCGTTTTGGATTGTTCAGGTGCACCTCTTGAAACAGTTCTAAAATCGTCGGCTAAACCTACTGCCATCAAACCTAATAATGAGGAACTTTCACAGTTGCTTGGAAAAGAAGTAACAAAAGATATTGAAGAACTCAAAGACGTTCTTAAAGAGTCACTTTTTAGTGGTATCGAATGGATAGTGGTCTCATTAGGACGAAACGGTGCCTTTGCAAAACATGGTGATGTTTTCTATAAGGTAGATATTCCTGATATCCCAGTTGTTAATCCAGTCGGATCAGGGGACTCAACGGTAGCTGGTATTGCATCAGCTTTAAATAGTAAAAAAAGTGACGCTGACTTATTAAAACATGCGATGACATTGGGTATGTTAAATGCTCAAGAAACAATGACAGGGCATGTGAATATGACTAATTACGAAACACTAAACTCACAAATTGGAGTAAAAGAGGTATAAAAATGGTACTTACAGAACAGAAACGCAAATCTTTGGAAAAAATTTCAGATAAAAACGGTGTTATCTCAGCTTTGGCATTTGACCAACGTGGTGCTTTGAAACGTTTGATGGCACAGTATCAAGATACAGAACCAACTGTAGCTCAAATGGAAGAACTAAAGGTTTTGGTTGCTGATGAACTTACAAAATACGCTTCTTCAATGTTGCTTGACCCTGAATATGGACTTCCAGCAACAAAAGCATTGGATAAAGAAGCAGGTCTTCTTCTTGCCTATGAAAAAACAGGTTATGATACATCAAGTACAAAACGTTTGCCTGACTGCTTGGATGTTTGGTCTGCAAAACGTATCAAAGAGCAAGGCGCTGATGCCGTTAAGTTCTTGCTTTACTATGATGTAGACAGCTCAGATGAACTTAACCAACAAAAACAAGCTTATATTGAACGTGTTGGTTCTGAATGTGTCGCTGAAGATATTCCTTTCTTCTTGGAAATCCTTGCTTATGATGAAGAAATCTCAGATGCAGGTTCTGTTGAATATGCAAAAGTGAAACCTCGCAAAGTCATTGAAGCGATGAAAGTTTTCTCTGATCCACGCTTTAACATTGATGTTCTTAAAGTAGAAGTACCAGTTAACGTTAAATATGTCGAAGGTTTTGCTGATGGTGAAGTGGTTTACAGTAAAGCTGAAGCTGCTGACTTCTTTAAAGCACAAGAAGAAGCGACTAACCTTCCATACATCTACCTAAGTGCAGGTGTATCTGCTAAATTGTTCCAAGAAACATTGCAATTTGCTCACGACTCAGGTGCCAAGTTTAATGGTGTGCTTTGTGGACGTGCTACTTGGGCAGGATCTGTAGAACCTTACATCAAAGAAGGTGAAAAAGCAGCACGTGAATGGTTGCGTACTACTGGATTCGAAAATATTGATGAACTTAACAAAGTTCTTGTTAAAACAGCTAGTCCATGGACTGATAAAGTATAGTAAAAACATAAAACGGAGGATATTGTTATGAACAGAGAAGAGATGACTCTCTTAGGGTTTGAAATTGTTGCTTATGCTGGAGATGCTCGCTCTAAACTTTTAGAAGCGCTTAAAGCGGCTGAAAATGGTGATTTCGCTAAGGCAGATAGTCTTGTAGTAGAAGCAGGAAGCTGTATTGCAGAGGCTCACAATTCTCAGACAGCTATGTTGGCTCGAGAAGCTTCTGGGGAGGAACTTCCATACAGCGTTACCATGATGCATGGTCAGGACCACTTAATGACTACTGTCTTATTAAAAGATGTGATTCATCACCTCATCGAACTTTATAAAAGAGGAGCAAAATAATGCATAAACTCATTGAACTTATTGACAAAGGGAAACCGTTCTTTGAGAAAATCTCTCGAAACATCTATCTTCGTGCTATTCGTGATGGATTTATCGCTGGTATGCCAGTCATCCTTTTCTCATCTATCTTTATCCTTATTGCCTATGTCCCAAATGCTTGGGGATTCCACTGGTCAAAAGACATTGAGACCTTCTTGATGACTCCTTATAGCTATTCGATGGGTATCCTAGCATTCTTTGTTGGTGGTACTACCGCTAAAGCTTTGACGGACTCAATGAACCGTGACCTACCTGCGACCAATCAGATTAACTTCTTATCTACGATGCTAGCGTCTATGGTAGGGTTCCTTTTGATGGCAGCTGAGCCTGCAAAAGAAGGAGGCTTCTTGACAGCCTTCATGGGAACAAAAGGTCTTTTGACAGCATTTATTGCAGCCTTTGTGACAGTTAATGTTTACAAGGTCTGTGTGAAAAATAATGTTACTATTCGTATGCCTGAAGAGGTTCCACCAAATATCTCTCAAGTATTTAAAGACTTGATTCCATTCACTGTATCGGTTGTTCTCCTTTATGGACTTGAACTCATTGTTAAGGGAACTCTTGGTGTAACCGTTGCAGAATCAATCGGTACCCTTCTTGCTCCTCTCTTCTCAGCTGCAGATGGTTACCTTGGAATTACACTTATCTTTGGTGCTTATGCCTTCTTCTGGTTTGTTGGTATCCACGGTCCTTCAATTGTCGAACCAGCAATTGCTGCTATCACTTATGCCAATATCGATGCCAACTTGCATCTTATCCAAGCTGGACAACATGCAGATAAAGTTATCACTTCTGGTACTCAAATGTTTATTGTTACCATGGGTGGAACAGGAGCTACATTGATTGTTCCATTCTTGTTCATGTGGATTTGTAAATCAGAACGTAACCGTGCCATCGGACGTGCCTCAGTTGTTCCAACATTCTTTGGGGTTAATGAGCCAATCTTATTTGGTGCACCAATCGTATTGAATCCGATTTTCTTTGTACCGTTCATTTTCGCTCCGATTGTCAACGTTTGGATCTTTAAATTCTTTGTTGACACATTGAACATGAACTCATTCTCTGCCAACCTTCCATGGGTTACTCCTGGTCCGTTGGGAATTGTACTCGGTACTAACTTTCAAGTTCTATCATTTATCTTAGCCGGACTCTTGGTAGTTGTTGATACTATCATTTATTACCCATTTGTTAAGGTATACGATGAACAAATTCTTGAAGAAGAACGTTCTGGTAAAACAAACGATGCTCTTAAAGAAAAAGTAACTGCAAACTTCAATACTGCTAAAGCAGATGCCGTTCTTGGAAAAGCAGGCGTTGCTAAAGAAGATGTAGCAGCAAACAATAATATCACAAAAGAAACTAATGTCCTTGTTCTTTGTGCAGGTGGAGGTACAAGTGGCTTGCTTGCCAATGCCTTGAACAAAGCAGCAGCAGAATACAATGTTCCAGTCAAAGCGGCAGCGGGTAGTTACGGTGCTCACCGTGAAATGTTGCCAGAGTTTGACTTGGTTATCTTGGCTCCACAGGTCGCTTCAAACTTCGATGATATGAAGGCTGAAACAGATAAATTGGGCATTAAACTTGCAAAAACTGAAGGAGCTCAATATATCAAATTGACACGTGATGGACAAGGTGCTCTTGCATTTGTTCAACAACAGTTTGATTAATAAATTTGTAAAAGTTATTTGAGACGAGATTATTCTTTCAGTTCCTTATAATATTGTTAACCATATCATTGCATTTCATTTCATTTCCTTGGTTTCCGGAACTCAGAATATCGTCTCAAATGCTTTTTTTGAAAGGATTTATAGTTATGACTAAAACACTTCCTAAAGATTTTATTTTTGGTGGTGCTACAGCTGCTTATCAAGCAGAAGGTGCGACTCACACGGATGGTAAAGGCCCAGTTGCATGGGATAAGTATCTTGAAGACAATTATTGGTACACAGCAGAGCCTGCAAGTGATTTTTACCATAAATATCCTGTTGATTTAGAATTAGCTGAAAAATATGGCGTTAATGGTATTCGTATTTCAATTGCCTGGTCTCGTATTTTCCCAACTGGCTATGGCGAAGTAAATGAAAAAGGTGTTGAATTCTACCATAATCTTTTTGCCGAGTGCCACAAACGTCATGTTGAGCCATTCGTGACTTTGCACCACTTTGACACACCAGAAGTTCTTCACTCAGATGGAGATTTCTTAAACCGCGAAAATATAGAACACTTTGTAGATTATGCCGCTTTCTGTTTTGAAGAGTTCCCAGAAGTAAACTACTGGACAACTTTCAATGAAATTGGCCCAATTGGAGATGGTCAATACTTGGTTGGTAAATTCCCTCCAGGCATTCAATATGATCTTGCCAAAGTCTTCCAATCACACCACAATATGATGGTTTCTCATGCACGTGCTG
>JAPJPE010000083.1 GCA_030825825.1 Streptococcus sp.
GAAGTTATGAAAAAATTTAAACGTATTCTTTTGGCTGTAGTAGCTGTTTTTGCAGCAGTCCTCTTGGTGGCATGTGGTGCCAAAAGTGATAACGGGACTTATGTCTACAAACCATCAAAAACTGAACTCAAGAAAATTCTTGAGGAGCAAGGCTTATCAGGTAGTCAATTAGAGTCTATTGGAGATGTTATTAATTTTGAAGTTTCCATTAAGATCAAAGATTCAAAAGGAACCCTCAGCATCGCGGGTGAAGTCGCTGGTCAAAAGAATGAGCGATCTTATGATGTCAAAATCAATCAAAAAGAGAAAACAATCGCGTCAAAAGATGGTAGTGGAGAAAAGATTACATACAAGGTCGATGGTGACTATTTGACATTTGATCTTTCTAAGTTAAGTAATAGCAACCAAGGGGATCTTATGATTCTTAAAAATGCAAAACTCAAACGCACGAAATAATGCAAGTGAAGAGCGGGGAAACCTGCTTTTTTTCTTTTTAGAATATCTTGAATTAGTATTAAAATAATGGTAAAATCTGATTATAAAGTACATTAGGAGATTGATTATGAAAAATATTAAACGACTTGTTTTAGGTTTTGTTGCTATTTTTGCAGTTTTTCTGTTAGTAGCTTGCGGTGCCAAAAGTGATAACGGGACCTACAAAATGGAAACGAATATTAATCAGTTATTGGGACAAGATTCTGAATCTGAAGTGTTGAAAGATGCGAAAGTTACCATTGAATTGACTATTAAGGATTCAAAAGGGGAATTAAAAATTATTCAGAAGGTAGCTGGTAATGAAGTACCAATAAAATTAGATTTAAAAGTTGATCAAAAGGAAAAATCATTAAAACGTTCTTATGGTGATATGGAGTTGAAATACAACATCAAAGGTGATGAATTGACATTTGATCTATCTAAGTTAAGTTCTAGTGATCAAGCGAATCTTATTATTCTTAAAAACGCTAAACTCAAGCGCACAAAATAAAGCGACTGAAGAGCGGGGAAACCTGCTCTTTTGCTTTACTTTTATAGCTGGTTTGGTATAATGAATGAGACTACAGATGGGACTGGGGCAGGAATGATTTTCTTTGAAAATGATTTCGTCTCGCTCCCTCTTTTCTGTATGATCTAGGAAATTATTTATGGAAAAGGAGAATCATCTATGCAATATATTTGGTCTTACTTGAAAAAGTATCCCAAGTGGCTAGCCCTGAATTTATTTTCGGCCGTCCTTTTTGTCATTGTCAATTTAGGTTTGCCAACGATTCTGGCTCGCATGATTGATGAGGGGATTAACCCACGTGATGTGGATCGGCTTTATTTCTGGGGCTGGGTCATGTTTGCGATTATTTTGCTAGGGATTGTGGGTCGGATTATCTTATCTTACGCGGTTGGCCAGCTAACGACGACCATGGTGCGCGATATGCGCAATGACCTCTATGCCAAGTTACAGGAGTATTCGCATCGCGAGTATGAGCAAATCGGGGTATCGTCATTGGTCACTCGCTTGACTTCGGATGCCTTTGTCTTGATGCAATTTACGGATTCTATGTTGAAGATGGGGGTCATCACACCCTTGATGATGGTTTCCAGTGTTCTCTTGATTTTGACAACCAGTCCTTCTCTAGCATGGATTGTAGCAGTATCTGTACCATTTCTTGCTGTTGTTGTCTGGTATGTAGCAGTCAAGACACGTCCACTTTCTGAGAAGCAACAAAAGACCCTGGACCATCTCAATCAGTTTGCGCGTGAAAATTTGACAGGTCTCCGAGTGATCCGTGCCTTTGCCCGCGAAGAATTCCAAGAGGATAAATTTGCGGCTGAAAATGAAGTCTACGCGGAAAACTCGAATAAATTGTTCAAGTTAACTGGTTTGACTGAACCCCTGTTTGTGCAGATCATCATTGCGATGATTGTAGCGATTGTCTGGTTTGCCTTGGATCCTCTTCATGACGGTAGTTTGAAAATTGGAGATTTGGTTGCCTTTATTGAGTATAGCTTCCACGCGCTCTTATCTTTCCTCTTTTTAGCCAATCTCTTTACTATGTATCCTCGGACTGCGGTTTCTAGCCGTCGACTCAAGGAAATCATGGACATGCCCATTTCGATTGATCCGAATGAGAATGGTGTCACAGAGACAGCATCTCGTGGCTATTTGGAATTTGATAATGTCACCTTTGCTTATCCAGGTGAGACGGAGAGTCCAGTTCTTCACAACATTTCTTTTAAGGCGAAACCAGGTGAAACAATTGCCTTTATCGGTTCGACTGGTTCTGGGAAATCGTCGCTGGTGCAGTTGATTCCTCGATTCTATGATGTAACACTTGGAAAGATTTTGGTGGATGGCGTGGATGTCCGCGACTACAATCTGAAAGCCCTTCGCCAAAAGATTGGTTTTATTCCGCAAAAAGCCTTACTCTTTACAGGAACCATTGCTGAAAACCTTCGTTATGGGAAAGAAGACGCCTCTGTAGAAGAGCTAGAACAAGCAGCAGATATTTCCCAAGCCAAGGATTTTATTGACAGTCGCGAGGAACGCTTTGATACACATTTGGCAGAAGGCGGAAGTAACCTATCAGGTGGTCAAAAACAACGCTTGTCCATTGCACGTGCTGTTGTCAAAGATCCAGATGTCTTTATTTTTGATGACTCTTTCTCTGCCTTGGACTACAAGACGGATGCCACTTTGCGGAAGCGTCTGAAAGAAGTTACAGGAGATGCGACCGTCTTGATCGTGGCGCAACGCGTGGGAACCATTATGGATGCGGATCAAATTATTGTTTTGGATCAAGGGGAGATCGTCGGTCGCGGAACCCACGATGAATTGATGGGAAGTAATGAAATCTATCGTGAAATTGCTAATTCGCAGCTCGATAGTCCATCATTAACAGAGGAATAGAAAGGAGAAGCAGATGAAACAAGAACAAAACAGTTTTAGTAGACTATGGACTTACTTGAGAGCCTATCGCTTGGAAGTTTGCTTGTCCATTTTCTTAAAAATCCTAAGTGTCATCATGAGTGTTGTCGAACCCTTTGTTTTGGGACTTGCCATTACGGAGTTGACAAAGAATCTCATGGATATGGCAAAAGGCCTTGCAGGAGCTAGTCTGAATACTTCCTACATCGCTATCATTATGACGCTCTATCTATTCCGTGGGGTCCTCTATGAGTTGGGATCTTATTATTCCAACTATTTCATGACCAATGCTGTTCAAAAAACCGTTCAGGACATGCGAAATGATTTGTCTCATAAAATCAATCACATTCCGGTTTCTTATTTTGACCGGCATCAGTTTGGGGATTTGCTCGGACGTTTTACTAGCGATGTCGAAACCGTCTCTAATGCCTTGCAACAGTCCTTTTTACAAATCGTCAACGCTATCTTTACCTTGCTCTTTGTCATCACCATGGTCTTGTACTTAAATATCCAATTGGGGATGGTGGTGATCTTGTCCATTCCAATCACTTATTTCAGTGCTCGATTTATCATGAAAAAATCTCAGCCTTACTTTAAAGAGCAGGCAGATGTTTTGGGGGCAATGAACGGCTTTGTGCAAGAAAATTTAACAGGCTTTAATGTCCTTAAGCTCTACGTCCGGGAAAAATCTTCTCAGGAAGAGTTTCATGATATTACCCATCATCTTCAAAAAGTAGGATTCAAGGCTAATTTCATTTCTGGCTTAATGATGCCGATTTTAAATGGGATTTCAGATTTGACTTATCTCATTATCGCTTTGTTTGGTGGCTTGCAAGTGATAGCAGGTCGTTTGACTGTCGGGAATATGCAGGCCTTCGTTCAATATGTCTGGCAGATCAATCAACCGATTCAAAACTTGACCCAATTAGCCGGTCAACTCCAAAGTGCTAAATCGTCACTAGATCGGATTTTCCAAGTCATGGATGAACCAGATGAAGTAGCAGATGTGACTGAGACCCTCTCTGGAGATTTGACAGGGCAAGTCAGCTTTAAAAACGTCGATTTCCAATATGTAGCGGATAAACCCTTGATTCGTGATTTTAACCTAGAAGTGAAACCAGGTGAAATGGTGGCTATTGTCGGACCTACCGGAGCAGGGAAAACAACCCTGATTAATCTGCTCATACGCTTTTACGACGTGACTGCAGGATCGATTATGGTGGATGGTCATGATATTCGCCATCTGTCTCGCCAAGATTACCGTAAGCAATTTGGGATGGTACTTCAGGATGCTTGGTTGTACGAGGGAACCATCAAAGAAAATCTTCGCTTTGGTAACCTAGAAGCAACGGATGAAGAAATTGTTGAAGCTGCAAAAGCAGCCAATGTCGATCACTTTATCAGGACACTTCCTGGTGGTTACAATATGGAAATGAACCAGGAGTCTAGCAATATTTCTCTAGGGCAAAAGCAACTCCTAACTATTGCGCGTGCGCTCCTTGCTGATCCTAAGATTTTGATTTTGGATGAAGCGACATCTTCTGTGGATACGCGTTTAGAGCTCTTGATTCAAAAAGCTATGAAGAATCTGATGAAGGGCCGTACTAGCTTTGTCATTGCTCACCGCTTGTCTACCATTCAAGAAGCAGATAAAATTCTTGTCCTCAAAGATGGACAAATCATCGAACAAGGAAACCACCAATCCTTGTTGGCGGACAAGGGCTTCTACTATGAGCTCTACAATAGCCAGTTTTCAAGTAAACAAGCTAATTAATCTAAAAAGCTT
This sequence comes from Streptococcus sp., assembly GCA_030825825.1. Classification (GTDB taxonomy): domain Bacteria; phylum Bacillota; class Bacilli; order Lactobacillales; family Streptococcaceae; genus Streptococcus. The sequence continues at coordinate 4,704 of JAPJPE010000083.1, forward strand.
GAGATAGATTTCTCAACTTTTCTCTATTTAATTTCTTTTGCAAAAAAGTGAAACAATAAGTTCATTACAATCCTTCATTGACAGTAAGAAGCCTTCTCGGTATACTAGGTGTAATTTATTTAGGAGGACACCATGATTATTCGACCTGTTCAACTTAGTGATGCAGCGACTATCCGAGCGATTTACCAACCTTATGTGACAGAAACAGCCATCACCTTTGAGGTCGATGTGCCGACTGTCCAGGAATTTGAAAGACGTATCACAAAAACACTGACTCAATTTCCTTATTTAGTCGCAGAAGTTGATGGGAAAGTTGTGGGTTATGCCTATGCCTCGACCTATTATGCACGCGCTGCCTATGATTGGACCACTGAATTGTCTATTTATGTAGCAAAAGAGTCACGTGGACAAGGGATTGGATCAGCCCTTTATACTGCCTTAGAAGAAGAGTTAGAAGCACGAGGTTACTTACGCTTTCTGGCTTGCATTGCAGTTCCTAACGAAGCCAGCATCTCCATGCATAAAAAGCGGGGGTATGTTCAAGTGGCTCATTTTCCAAAGATTGGCTATAAGTTTAATAAATGGCATGATATCGTTTGGATGCAAAAAACCTTAAATGGTCCTGTGTCAACTTTGAAAGAGCAATGAAAAGTTTTTGAATGTCCTGTAAGAAAACAAGCTTCCGTTTCTTGACAGATGAAGAACTCCATGATAAACTAGTTTCATGCGATGAGTCGATTGGCTCTTAGGAGCCTTTTGCGCTGAGGAGGTCTACATTCAATTGTAACGCAGGAGCGGACCTTGAGTAGTTGTGTGAACCGGCTGCTCTCACCGAAAGGTGCCTCGAATCCTGATCTTCGGATCAGGATTTTTTTGTTTCTTCAAAGAATTGAAAACTATTATAATACAATTGCTACAAAGTTACGTTGGTGTTATAATATAGTAAAGTGCCTAATGTCAGAAAGGAGTTGAGTTGATTGGGAGATTTCTATCATTCTAATGATCCAGCATCTACAGACTATTCGCATAAAATTGAAGAGCTTGAAACCTCCAAACAATTTCAGGATGCCATCGGATTGATCCGAGAACAGATGAAGAACAATCTTCAGTGGAATGTTTTGCGATCTTTTGGTATTATTTGCGCCATACTGTCTCTCAT
>JAPJPE010000084.1 GCA_030825825.1 Streptococcus sp.
AATTTTACGAAAACATTGACAAGTATATCGATCAAAAACTCTCTGAAAAAGATTCTCAAAAAGATCTCGTAAAAGAAAATGAAGCAGACAAGGATTGAGGATATTGACCTTATCTAACTCGAGGAAGCAAATCTTGGGAGGATATCCTATATCCAAAAGTTAATGGGTAGAAAGGATTGTTGATGAGGATACTATTTGTGGTGGTTTAGCAGATCACTACTAGCTCAGCTTAATCAAAATGTAAAAAAGCAACAACTATTTCAGTTGTTGCTTTTTAGGTGGCTGAGATTTTGTTCTAGGTTAAATGGTTTATTTCTCAACACGGGATTTATTTGCAATATCTGTAAGAATTAATTCTACAAATGCATCCACTGACATGGTTTCTGTTTCTTTTTGACCATAACGGCGAACGTTTACAGCTTGCTCTTCCATTTCCTTGTCCCCAACGATCAATTGGTAAGGAATCTTTTGTGTTTGAGAAGCACGGATCTTGAACTGCATTTTTTCATTGCGTTCATCCACATCTGCACGAACACCACGGTCACGTAGTTTCTTAGCCACTTCCCAAGCATAGTCCACGTGTTTTTCGTTCGATACTGGGATAAGGGTTACTTGGTGAGGAGCAAGCCAGGTTGGGAAAGCTCCCTTGTAGTTTTCAATCAAGATCGCAGTAAAGCGTTCCATCGTTGAGATAACCCCACGGTGGATCATAACTGGACGGTGTTCTTCTCCATCTGCTCCAATGTAATGAAGATCAAAGCGTTCTGGAAGCAAGAAGTCCAATTGGATGGTAGAAAGGGTTTCTTCTTTACCAAGAGCTGTTTTCACTTGGATATCCAATTTTGGTCCGTAGAAGGCTGCTTCCCCTTCTGCTTCATAGTACTCAACACCCATATCATCAACGGCTGCTTTCAACATGCGTTGAGCATTTTCCCACATTTCATCGTTGTCAAAGTATTTGTGTTTGTCTTCAGGATCACGGTAAGACAAGCGGAATCGGTAATCTGTCAAGTTAAAGTCTTCATACACATCGATGATCAATTGAAGGATCTTCTTGAATTCTTCCTCGATTTGTTCTGGAGCCACAAAGGTATGACCATCATTCAGAGACATTTCACGCACACGTTGAAGTCCTGTAAGGGCACCAGATTTTTCATAACGGTGCATCATACCGATTTCAGCGATACGGATTGGCAATTCGCGGTAAGAGTGCACATGGTGTTTGTAAACTTCGATGTGGTGAGGACAGTTCATTGGACGAAGAACAAATTCTTCTCCATCCCCCATATCCATTGGTGGGAACATGTCTTCACGGTAGTGATCCCAGTGACCTGAAGTTTTATAAAGTTCTACAGAAGCAATTGGTGGAGTGTAGACGTGTTGGTAGCCTGCTGCTACTTCTTTATCAACGATGTAGCGTTCCAACTCACGACGGATGGTCGCACCATTTGGCAACCAGAATGGAAGACCTTGACCAACTTCTTGAGAAATCATGAAGAGATCCAATTCTTTCCCAAGTTTACGGTGGTCACGTTCCTTAGCTTCTTCACGCATTTGAAGGTAGTTCTTCAAGTCTTTCTTGTCAAACCAAGCTGTACCGTAGATCCGTTGCATCATAGCGTTGTCGCTATTTCCACGCCAGTAGGCACCAGCTACATTGAGAAGGTGGAAGATTTGGATGCGGCCTGTTGATGGGACGTGTGGGCCACGGCAAAGGTCTACGTATTCACCTTGACGGTAGATGGTCAACCCACCTTCGTCTTCTGAGTGCTCTTCAATCAATTCCAATTTGTATGGATCGTTTTTGAAGATTTCACGCGCTTCATCTTTGGTCACTTCTTCACGGATTGATGGGAAGTTTTCTTTCACGATTTTCTTCATTTCTTCTTCGATACGAGGAAGGTCTTCGTTAGAGATTTGACCAGCTTGGTTGTCTGTATCGTAGTAGAAACCATCTTCGATGGCTGGACCGACACCCAAGTGGATATCTGGGAAAAGGCGACGAGCTGCTTGAGCAAACAAGTGAGCTGCTGAGTGACGCAAGATTGGAAGAGCATCCTCGTGATCAGGTGTCACGATTTCAATGCTTCCATCTTCAGTGATAGCACGAGTAGTGTCAATGAGTTTGCCGTTGAATTTACCAGCAAGAGCTTTTTTAGCTAGGGAATTGCTGATAGATTGGGCAATTTCAAAAGTTGTAACGCCAGATTCGAATTCACGAACAGCGCCATCTGGGAAAGTAATCTTAATCATGATTTTCTCCTTATAAAGTTTTTAGTAGCTAAATGGGTGGGAGGTGTCTTTGAACATTGGAATCGTCACTCCTTTTGATGTCTTCATGAAGAAATCAAAAAAGCGACCTCCTCGAAAGGACGTCGCAACGTGGTTCCACCTTCATTTATGTTCCTCAAAAAAGAGGGACACCTCTGATTGGCTCTAACGTAGCCACCGTTTTATGTTTGCATAAAAGAATCACGAGTAGTCCCAAACCTATCCTCTACGCGATTTCCAGCCCCACGCGCTCTCTATCAGATTTCCTAGATTTGATATGTCTCTGTCAGTTATTATAGCACGATTGAAAAATTTTGCAAGAAAAAGTTTCATTTTCAATCAAAGAAATGCGTGATTTTACGGATTTTCTTCACTTGTTTGACCGAAGCCTTCATCATCTTCACAGATCCATTGACCGGAAGAGCAATCACCTTGGTCGGGATTTTCACAATGGTCTTAGACATCCGCTTAACCCGACTTTGCTCAGGATTCAAATCATTTGAAAAGTCTTTAGAGATGATTTTATCCAAGTAAAATTCGTAGACCCGACGGCCAAAGGTTGCTGCAGAAATATCATCAATCTTTTCTGCCCACTTGGTCTCATCGATTGGAGGCATCTCCTCAATCGCTTCAAGAATCGCTTGTGCCAGATCGCTCTCTTCATAAAAGAGCTTTCCAAACATAGGGTCATCAATCACATGATCGAGATAAGGATTGCCATGAGCGATGATCGGGGTACCACTCGCAATACTCTCTAAATAAGTCAACCCTTGCGTCTCACTCGTTGAAGCTGAAATAAAGAAGTCAGCCGCCTTATAGTAAAGAGCTGTCTCATTTGGTGGGATCATCCCTGTAAAGACAACCGCATCTGAAATCCCCAGTTTCGCCGCTTGTTTTTTCAAATCATCCAAATAAGGACCATCTCCAGCCACGATCAACTTAACTTTTGGATTGACCTTGAGGACATCAGGAAGAGCCGCAATAACAGCCTGAATATTCTTTTCATAAGAAACCCGCGACAGACTCAGTAAAAGCGTTTCATCTTCTGCGACTTCATATTTTTCACGAAGGGCTGCTGTCTCTGTCGGAGTGATTTCTGGTCGGTCAAACTTGGCCAAATCAATCCCTGTCGGAATAATGCGTTTTTCTGCCTTGACCTTGTACTTTTGGAGCAAGTCATAGACGATCTCACTAGGACAGATCACGCCGTCCAGATCATTCATATAACTTCTCACAATGTATTTGACCATACTTGGGCGAATGACCATGCCTCTTGCAATATAGCGGACATAGTCCTCATACTGGGTATGGTAGGTATGAATGACTGGAATCCGCAACTCGCGTCCAATCCACACTCCCAAAAGGCCCAGTGAAAACTCAGTCTGGGTATGGATAATATCCAGCTGGTATTGCTTGGCAATGGCAAGCGCCTTTGAGAAGCCACGATATGCAACGCGGCGGTCCTTAAAGGCGAAGAAAGGCACACTTGGAATCCGAATGATCTGCCAATCTTCATAGCGGTTGACATCTTTATCCGTTGTCGTAAAGATAAAGACCGTGTGACCCAATTTTTCTAATTCTGTTTTGAGCGTCCGAATACTGGTCGCCACTCCCGAAACTTGCGGGAAATAGGTATCTGTAAATAACCCTACACGCATCTTACATCTCCAAAACTGTTTGATAGGCTTCGACCAATTGATAAGCCACTAAGTCGATCGAACGACTTTCAGCGACCTTGTAGCCCGCCTCCCGCTTGTCTACTTGTCCGTTCAAGACCTTGTTCAAGGAATCCACAAATTCGTCTACATTATGGCACAATTCAGAAGACGTCTCGTCGATCCAGCCATTGTATACTGGAATATCCCGCAAGACCGTGTGCTGATGACTGGCCAAGGCTTCCAAAACAACGATTCCTTCTGTTTCTTCATAAGATGGGAAGAAGAAAGCATCTGAACCCGTCATGGCCCCTTGGAAGACCGCTCCCTTGAAGTAGCCAGGGAATTCCACATTACTTGGATGATCCTTTTCCACGATACGACGAATCTTACGCGGAATGATCCATTTGTTGATAGAACCTAGCCAGATAAAGCGCACATCCGGCATGCGACGAGCCACTTCTACGAAATCTTCAATCCCTTTGCGTTTAAAATAAAGCCCTGCACAGATGACAACCTTTTGGCCTTCTTGGATATTAAAATGCTTGCGAAAGACTTCTTCTTTTTTCGGATCCTTCTTGTATTTTTCCAAATCAATTCCATTGGAAACCGCGATAATCGGTGTGGTCACCCCATAAGACTGAATCAGGTGTTTGGAATACTCAGATGGCGTGATCACATAGTCTGCCTTTTGGTACATGTGAGCCAAATACTTCCCAAACAAGGGCGCAAAAAAGTTAGACCCGATAAAGGAATTTTCAAAATCCTCACGGGTTGAATGGCCATGCATGATGACTTTCTTTCCACGACGCTTTGCTGCATGGAGCAAAAGGAAACTCCGTGGGCCATAGGTATTGATATGCACCACATCATAATCTCCTAAAATATCTGTCGTATACGGAATCCCAGCCAAATCCAGCGCATGCATTTGATGCTGCAAGGCTCGACCAATTCCTGATTTTTGTAATACGGATTTTCCTTCTAAATACAGTAAAACTTTCATACTTTCTATTATACCGAAATAAAGAGTGCCCAGCAAGTCTCTACCTGTTTGCAGTATAAAAAAGAGGCTAGAACAGTTCTGTTCTAGCCTCTCAGACTAGTAGACACGTCTTCCCAAGTCGAGACTCTAGTCTACTAATCCCTATTTTTTGGTCGTTCCACGTTGGTTGATCGTATGAGACAACAGTACTTCGCGTTCTTCCAACTCTTCTTTGTGCATGATCTTGGTCAACATACGCATACTAATCGCACCAAGGTCATACAAGGGTTGGCCAATCGTTGATAGATTTGGACGCGTGTAACGAGTTACTTGTGAATCATCACTAGTAATGATTTCAAAGTCTTCTGGTACTTTGATACCGTGATCAGACAAGCCGTTCAAGAGACCTGCAGCCAATTCATCCCCTGTTACAAAGGCAGCTGTTGCTTTTGACGCAATGATGCGTTCTGCCAAGTTATAACCTTCATCGTAACGGTACTTGGATTCAAACACAAGTCCTTCGCTGTAGCTCAATTTTTTCGCTTTCAAAGCTTCTTTGTAGCCTGTCAAACGAATTTTTCCATTGATATCATCCACCAATGGGCCACTTACAAAAGCAATTTTCTTGTTGTGTTTTGCCAACTGTGTAACAGCATCCACAGTCGCTTGCTTGTAGTCGATATTGACACTTGGTAATTGGTGTTCAACATCCACTGTACCAGCAAGAACAACTGGCGTACGAGAGCGTGAAAATTCTGAGCGAATCTTTTCTGTCAAATGATAGCCCATGAAAATGATCCCATCCACTTGTTTTGAAAAAAGGTTATTTACCACTGAAACTTCTTTGTCATCGTCTTCATCGCTATTTGCAAGAACAATATTGTACTTGTACATTTCCGCAATGTCATCAATCCCTTTAGCCAAGGTAGAAAAAT
>JAPJPE010000085.1 GCA_030825825.1 Streptococcus sp.
GAAATCATCCACTGGATAATTTCACCTAACGTCCGTACTCACCTAAGGAAAGTTTTTTATATGACTTTTTCTTCAATCTGAAAGTGCTAAGATTTTCATCTTAGCACTTTTACGCTTATCGATTTTGTGCATACTCGATCATATCGTATGGAAGAGTATTGGCACTTTCTCTTAGGGAGTAGCTTTCTAATTCATTGACATTTTGACGCATGCGACGCGCTTGCTTGGCGGTAATCAGGTGTTGCGCTTCGTATTCAAAAATAATCTTACGCTCCAAATAATAGCCTCTCAACATTTCATCGATATTATTTGGTTTTACCCGGTTAATAACCCGCTCCACAAAGGCTCCACTAGTAATAATGGCCGTCTCTCTCAGACGAGATTCTTGCAGGTAAGAGATCAAACTGCTCCGATAAACCCCTTTGAGGTCTTCCAAACTTTCAATGATGATTTCCGTATTGGCCAAATAAAGGGCCGCAATCTGGTCATAATCAATGGCTTCTAACTTTCTATCTTCTCGGTTCCACCAAGTTCGAAAGCCAGAACCTAATGTTAGGATTTCATGGACCAGCAAACGCAAGATGCGGAAAGAAACCAAGAGGTAGTAAGTTAGACGAGACGAAAGGTTGCGATTGACCCGCTGCTCCATATTACGAAGATAGCGTTGGTAGACACGGTAGCCCCGCTCGCGCATCTTTCCTTCTTCGTAGGCTTGTTCCAAGCCGTCACTTTCAATACTCAAAATCAAGAGCTTCAGCTGTTCCCAGTCCTTTTGAATGAGCTTATTTTCTTGACTTAGAATCAAATTTTCAATCCGACCATGATAGTTATCAATCGCCGCATACAAGGGTCCCTTGTGCTTACTATTCTTTAGGTCTGCTTCTAATTCCATGACGACATCATTTAAAATCGCGATCTGCATCAGGTAGTCATTGGTTTCTTCCTTATCTTCTGATAATTTTGGAAGTACCACTAAGCCAGCAATAAAGCTGACAAGGGTAACTCCTGCCACTAAAAAGAGTAGGACGGGGTATTCTTTTTCGATTTTGGTTGGAATCAAAAGAATCGTCGCAATCGAAACTGTTCCCTTCACACCCGAAAAGGTCAGCAATAAGGCATCTTTCAGATAATTTCTCAATGATTTTTTTAGTCGAACCGTTCGGAACCAATAAAAGAGGTAAACCATGACAAAACGAATTAAAAAGAGCAAGGTAGTCAAAAGAAAGACAGAAAGAACTAAAAGAAGATTGTTGTAAATGGGACTACTTAAGATGGGCTTGGCGATCATTTCTAGTTCCATTCCCAAAATCACAAAGACCGACCCATTTAAGATAAAGTTGACCGTATTCCAGACGGTATGGCTCACAGTATCCACCCGGGCTTCAAGAAGGGTAATGTGCTTAAAGCGACTGGCTTTTAAGATCCCTGACACGACCACAGCGATGATACCAGAGACATGGAGTTCTTCTGCTAAGAAAAAAGTCAATAACGGGAGACTCAATTCTAATAACAATTCACTGGCAATATCACTAGCGCGAACACTCAAGAGTAATGTTTGCAGCCAACGGTTCACAAAGGCCGTCAAGATCCCCACCGCAAATCCTCCAATAATGGAGATTCCTAAGGAAATCCCTGCCTCTCCAAGAGAGAAACTCCCGGTCGCAAGGGCTGCCAAGGCCACTCGAAAGGCAACTAGACCTGAGGCATCATTTAGTAACCCTTCTCCTTTTAAGATATTCGAAACCCGCTTTGGAAAGGTAAAGCGCTCAGACAGGGAAGCAAAGGCTACTAAGTCTGTTGGACCTAGAGCTGCCCCTACGGCCATACAGGCTGCTAAAGGAAGGCTCAGCCACAAGGAGTGAGCTGCCCACCCCAAACTAATGGTTGAGATAAAAATCACTGGAAAAATCAAATAAAGAATAATGCGCCAGTGCTTTAAGACAGAAGTAATATCTGCTTCTTCTGCCTCTCGAAATAAGAGAGGGCCAATGACCAAGGCCAGAAAGAGCTCTGTATCTAGATGAAAATTTTCTTCTGGGACAAAGATGGCCCAAACGATCCCTAGTAAGATTTGAATCAAAGGCAGAGGAAGGCTCGGCACAAGCTTGTTGGTGACATTTGAGACGATCAAGATCATCGAGAAGATCACTGCATAAAGGAGTAATTCCATCTTCCTCCCTCCCTAGCGTTCTTGGCAGCAAGTCTCAAATTGCTGTTTTAACTCCGCAATCTTTTGGTCTGTCTTGGTTACATCCTTGTGCTCAATCTTCTTTTGGCACCGCTCCATCTCAAGCGCAACCAATTTCTTTTTAATTTTGAGCATCTTTTTGGTCATATGGGCTTCATCATAAAAACCGATTGCACGCTCGTGAATGGTTGATTCGACAAAATGGTGTCTCAATCCTTCAATTTTATTTTTTAAATATTCTTTATCCATGACGATAGCTTTCTAATTTTTCAATCATGACCAAAAACGGTGGTTGGTTCACTTGATTCAGTGTCCGGTAGATGGTCGCTGTATATTCTTTTTGTGGGAGCTGGCTGACAAAGTCCAGCACTGCATCACGCTCGATGTCTCCTCCCTCATGACCATAATAGATCATCAAAGCCATTCGACCACCTTTTTCTAGGCGAGCACAGATTTTTTCCATCGCTTCAATAGTAGTAGCCGGAAGAGTAATGACCGATTTATCCGCAGATGGCAGATAACCTAGATTAAAAATAGCTGCTTTGAGGGTCTCCACATATTGGTCCACATGCTGGTGGCCATCTAAAATCAACTGAACATGCTGAAGCCCCAACTTTTCCAATCTTTCTTGGGTATTTACAAGGGCCTGTTCTTGAATATCAAAGGCATAGACCTGGCCTGCTAGTTTGGCTAAAAAGGCCGTATCATGTCCATTTCCCATGGTGGCATCTACCACGACATCTTCTTTGGTGATGACTTCTGCTAAAAATTGATGGGCCATTTCAAGTGGTCGAAGCATTGGCACTCTCCTTTTCTTCTAGCTTACATCCTTGAGTACTTCCACGACGACGCATTTCAGTTTCAATAGCGTTTAAGACTTCCCATTTGTTGAGGCTCCACATAGGGCCAATCAACATATCCCGTGGTGCGTCTCCTGTAATCCGGTGGATGACGATATGTTTGGGGATAATTTCTAACTGGTCACAGATGACCTTGACATATTCTTCCTGGCTCATGAGTTGGAGTCGTCCTTCATGATAGTCTCGTTGCATCCGTGTATTGGTCATCAAATGCAAGAGATGCAACTTGATCCCATCAATTTCATTATCGGTCACACAACGGCGAACATTTTCTACCATCATCTCATGCGTTTCCCCCGGAAGGCCATTGATCAAATGGGACACGATCTCAGCCTTCGGCACCTGTTTGCGAATCCGCTTGACTGTTTCAACATAGAGGTCATAACTATGGGCCCGATTGATTAATTGAGACGTCGCTTCATAAGTCGTCTGAAGCCCCAACTCAATCGTCACATGCATGCGATCGGTCAGCTCTGCTAGATAGGCCAAGGTATCATCTGGTAAACAATCCGGACGCGTACCGATGTTGATTCCTACTACTCCTGGTTCATTGATGGCCTGCTCATAACGCTCTCGAATGACGTCCACCTTATCGTGGGTATTGGTGAAATTTTGAAAATAGACCAGATACTTCTTCACATCCGGCCATTTCCGATGCATAAAGTCAATCTCTTTGTAAAATTGTTCTCGAATCGGAGCTTCTGGGGCCACAATGGCATCTCCTGAACCCGAGACCGTACAAAAAGTACAGCCACCGTGGGCGACTGTTCCGTCTCTATTGGGACAATCAAAGCCTGCATCAATAGGGACTTTAAAGGTCTTTTCTCCAAATAAGGTTCGATAATAATCATTCAAGGTATTGTAGGATTTCATACTTTTCATTATAGCAAAAAAAGAGTCGAACTCAAAACACGAGTCCAACTCCTAGTTGTTAGTTATTTTTGCTTCCCTGTAAAGCGCCATTGAAACCGCAAGCGATCGTACAAGGGGTACTCAAATTGCAAGACAGCAAGGCCCAAAATCATACTGCCGAGAACGTCTGATGGATAGTGGACCCCGACATAAATACGGGAGACCACAATGGTCACAATTCCCATAACCAGCAAGCCTTGAAGACAATAGCGGGCTGTTTTATGTTTTACATGTTGGCCGATTATGATGATCAAACTTCCCAAAACAAGGGTAGACGCCAGTGAATGACCACTCGGGAAAGAAAAGCCCTTTTCCTCTACAAGATGAAGAATACTTGGTCTCGGTCTCTGATAGATATTCTTTAGAAGAAGAACCAAAAGACCAGTCAATACCAGATTGCTCCCAAGAAAAAGAGCTTCACTGTACCATTTCTTATAGGCAAAGACCGCTAGCAGAAGGCCCACCCAGATGACAATGATCTTGGTATCCATGACGTGGGTCACCTTGGTAAAGAAAGCCGTCAGTGGTGCAGGCAGATCGCCTCGAATAGTAGATTGAATCGCGCTATCAAAACCAGTTAATTGTTGCGGGTAAAAACGAATCATATACCCGAGAATGACAAAAATGAGAAGGGCGAAGCTTGCCTTCGCCCAATGTTGTTGTTTATTTTTCATATTTTTTCAAAATCGGTTGCAAAAGAGTGTAGATCAAACCAAATGCGATGGCCCAAATCACTCCTTCGATCAGGTTAAACGGTGCAACCATTGCAGCTAAATAGTGGACAAGCCCTAGTGTTTTCGAAATATCATAGTTCATAAAACGAGCATACAAAGGGATTGCATAGACATAATTCACCAATACCATCGTGATACTCAAGCTGATCGTTCCAATAATCGTAGCCAGGACAAATCGGCCATGGGTCCGTTCCTTGTTCCAAATCCATGCAAAAGCAAGGACAAAAACAAGAACTCCAATGATATTGATTGGTAGTCCGATCAAGGTCTCAAGCCCCTTATTATTAAGAGCTAATTTAAGAACAGATCGGATCAAGGTCACCCAAACAGCACTTTTAAAATCCAACAAGACCAAAGCCAACAAAATGGCGATGATACTCAAATCAATTTTGAAGAAATCTATCAAGAAAGAAAATTGATAGAACATCAAAATAAAAGATAATGCGGATAAAACAGCCACTAGGGTCAGTTTACGTGTATTTGTCATAACAGGTTCCTCCAATTTTTTAAAAATTAGAGAAGCTGGAAAGACGTCTACCCCATCATTCTACTCTAAACTATTTAAACAAAGCTTAAACTAGAGAACATTCTAGTCACTTTAGCTGGTCCCCATTGAAAATACCGCTAGTCAATCATAGCACCTAACGTCTTATTCCTATGCATCAGCTCTAAACAGATCAGAATAGCTGTCAGTCTATTCGTCTCTCGTCTTCTCCCATCCAGACTATACTGTCGGTTGTGGAGTCACACCACATCAGCTTGCGCTCGCGGACTTCTTTTAGAATATGGAGATGGAGATTTTTCTTTTAAACGATACGACAAGCTGTAGGCATAACTTCTCGTTAAGCAAAGCTTGGCAACAAAGTATAAAAGGAAAAGAACATTTCCTAGTAAAAGTCACCGCCGGTCGGGAATCTCACCCTGCCCTGAAGACCTTTTCATGATAACAAAAAAAACTTGCCTAGGCAAGTTTTTGTAACGTCATGGATGACGTCGTTCGGATGTTTGGTTTTTATCGGCTATTTGAGCTTGTCGTGCTCATAACGATGGCTCAACTCCAGCCCCTTAA
>JAPJPE010000086.1 GCA_030825825.1 Streptococcus sp.
GAACATCTGTTATTGTTAGGCCCAAAAAATTATTACATAGTTGAAAGGATTTTAAAAACCGAGAACGAAACTGTCCTCGGTTTTCATTAATGAATAGAAATTCTCTCTTAAAAATCTTTGGTGTCCGGATCTGGTGCACCTGCTTCAACCGGAAGATGGCGAAGGAGTTCCACATCATCTGCGGTCAATTCAAAATCAAAGCAATTTAGATTACTCGCAATCCGCTCAGGCGTAACCGATTTTGGCAGTGGAAGGAAACCTTCTTGCAAACTCCAAGCCAGGGCTAGTTGAGCGACGGTCTTTCCATATTTAGTAGCCATTTCTTTTACTTGTTCATTTTGGAACAATTCTCCTTGGCCAAAAGGTCCCCAAGCCTCTAGTAAAATGCCATGCTTGCGACTTGCTGCAATGGCTTCGCTTTGGTACACCCCAGGTGATAGACGAATTTGGTTCACAGCCGGAATAACCCGAGCTGTTTCAAGGAGGGCTTCCAAATGATGAGGCAGAAAATTGCTAATACCAATAGCCCGAACCTTGCCAGCAGCTAGCATATCTTCCATTGCCCGCCAAACCTCAGCATTTCGTTGTTTCCAAGCATCATTTTCTCGAAGGGGTTTTGGATTTGGCCAATGAATCAAATAAAGATCCACATAGTCCAGGCCTAGTTTTTCAAGAGACTCTTCCAAAGCAGCTTGAGCGTCTTCATAGGTGTGATGAGTATTCCAAAGTTTGGTGGTAATAAACAGGTCTTCGCGCGCAAGACCACTGTCTTTAATGGCCCGACCCACACTCTCTTCATTCTGATAAATCGCTGCTGTATCGATATGGCGATAACCTGCTTTTAAAGCAGCTAAGACAGCTTGATAGGCTTCTTCTCCATCCGCTGCTTTCCACGTCCCAAATCCCAATACAGGAATCTCCACCCCATTATTTAAACGATAATGATTCATTTTTTCTTTCCTTTCTTCGATTTCGGTTTCTTAGGCCCTCGAAGCTTGAGCTCTGGCTTAAAAATATTCTTTTTGGTTGGCTCCATCTTCTTGCTATAAAAACTATAGAGTAAGAATGCCCCACCAACGATCACAATAAAGATATTTTTTCTTACAATCCCATAGAGCAAGAAAAAAATTCCCATCAATAAAAAACGTATATCAATTGCCTTCATAAGCTACCTCACATTTCAATTCCCATTATAGCATGAAAAGACAGCATTCACAAAATTGTACTACCATCGGTAAACAAAAAGCCCCTCAAGACTGTTTAACCCCATGAATACATCACAAAAACCTCTCTAGGTATGACCTAGAGAGGTTTGTTCTATCTTCGATTCTTGAATCTAGTTCATAGCTTGGTAACGTTTGACCCCATCGAGATAGGTCGCCACCAGATCCAAATTTTGATCAAGCACAATGAAGTCCGCATCATAACCTTCTCGAATTTGACCACAAACATCATCAATATGGACTGATTTTGCCGGATTGAGACTGGCCATCATCACTGCTTCGTAAGGGTTGGCAATCCCCCACTCTACAACATTTTTTAATCCATCTTTCAATTTCAAGATTGAGCCAGCCAGATTACCAGTTGATTTCAAGCGAGCAGTCCCTTCAGCGACCACGACTGGAAATTCCCCAAGCATGTAGTCCCCGTCTTCTAATCCCCCAGCTGTCATACAGTCAGTAATCAAGGCAACATTTTCTTTTCCTTTTTGTTTCATCAGGATATCACAAGCTAGCGGATCAACGTGATGGCCATCACAGATCAACTCTGCTGTAGTATGAGGCAACTCATACATAGCTCCAACCATACCGAGTTCACGGTGAGTCAAACCACGCATACCATTATAGGCATGCACCCAGACACTCGCACCTGCATCAACCGCTTTTTTAGCTTCTTCAAAAGTAGCATTGGAGTGTCCCAGGGCGACTGTCACTCCTTCTCCTGTAATGGTCCGAACAAATTCTTCTACCCCTTCACGCTCAGGAGCAAGAGCAATCTTATTCAACAGACCATTGGCAGCTTTTTGCCAAGCCCGGAATTCTTCCATACTTGGATCCTTCATATAAGCTGGATTTTGAGCTCCCTTGTATTTTTCTGTAAAATAAGGTCCTTCAAAATAAATACCGCGAATCTTAGCGCCTGTTGCTTCTTTGTATCGTGCACCAATATTTTCAGTTACCGCCAAAAGTTGTTCGTAAGAGGAAGTCAAAGTCGTAGGCAAAAAGCTTGTGACCCCGGTACTCAAGAGACCTTCACTCATGGTATGGAGAGTGCCTTCGATATTATTATCCATAACATCTACTCCACCAAAACCGTGAATATGGGTATCCACCAAGCCCGGAGCAATACTGTAACCTGAATAATCCAGCACATCTGCTCCTTCTGGTAAGCTTTCCATATGTTTTCCAAACTTACCATCGACGAGCTCCAAATAACCTCCACGGCGAACCCCATGTGGGTAATAAAATTGATCTGCTTTAATATATGTAGACATAAAATCGTCCTTTCCATTGTAGGAACTGTGTTCCATTTATATTCATACATATTATAACGCTTTCACTTCCATTTGTAAATGGTCTAGACCTATTTTTGGATAGAATCGTATAAAAACAGAGTAAGCTTCCTGCTTACTCTGTTTAACGTTCATTAAATTTGCTCGATTTGTACTTTTTCAGCTAGATTCATGGCATGGTCTGCAACACGTGTATAGTGAGAAATGATATCAATAAAGTTCACTCCGGCTTGTGGCGTACATTCGCCTTGGTTCAAACGACGAATATGAGTTTTCCGAAGTCTTTTCTCTAATTTTTCAATTGCCTCGTGACGTGGTACGAGTTGATTTGCAAGACTCACATCATTGTGCTCGATAGCTTTCAAAGCATCCTCTACAAATTGATGGGTTTGGTTATAAATATCTTCCAATTCAGCCAAGGCTGCTTCTGAAAAGACCACTTTCTTACGAATTAAATAATCGGTTAGATTAATCAAGGCTTCCGCGTGATCTCCAATCCGCTCCAAATCCCGTGAAGAATCCAAGATATTGGTGAGAACTTCACTTTCTCTCGGACTCAAAGCTTCACTTGACAAACGAATCAGGTAGCGAGTCAAATCATCATCGATGGTATTGATGGCTTCTTCTGTCTTATGACCCTTTTCAGCTGTTTTCTCATTTTGATGAACAATATAATCATAAGAGAGGCTAAAAGCTTTATCTGCATACCCACCTAAATGAAGCAACTCTTTTTTCGCATTCCCAAGTGCAATCGAAGGCGCTTGAGTGATCAAGTTTTCATCCAAGTAAAGTGGCTCATATTTGACAACCTCATCCTCACCAGGAATCAGTTTAGTCACAAAGTAAGCCAACGCTCCAATGAATGGGAATTGAATGATGGTATTGGTCACGTTGAAAGCTCCGTGAGAAAAAGCAATGGTCATTTCTGGTGACAAGTGCAAGAGTCCTTGGAAGTATTCAATCATGGCTGTAAAAGGTGTCAGCAAGATCAAACAAAGGATTGTTCCGATCAAGTTAAAGAGCACGTGGGTTGCTGCAACACGCTTGGCAGAAACATTGGCCCCCATAGCTGCAATAATAACCGTCAAGGTCGTTCCAATATTATCCCCAAAAAGGATAGGAAGCGAACCACGAAGATCTAAGAAACCACCTGAATATAAACCTTGTAGGATCCCAATGGTAGCTGAAGATGCTTGAATCAAAACGGTGATGATGGCTCCCGCTAAAACACCAAGAATTGGATTTTTCCCTAGGGTGATCATATACTGACTAAATTCTGGCAATTCTTTTAAAGGGCTCATTCCCGCACTAATCAGGTTTAAAGCGTAGAAAATTCCTCCAACCCCAAAGAGAATCCGACCAATATTATTAGCCATTCGATTCTTGGTAAAGAAAAGTAAGACCGTTCCAAGAAACATAATTGGAAGGGCATAAGTCCCCAGTTTAAACCCAATAATGAATGAGGTGACCGTGGTCCCAATATTAGCTCCCATGATAATTCCAATGGCTTGGCGCAGGGTCAAGAGACCCGCACTGACCAGACCTACGGTAATCACCGTTACCCCAGTACTAGACTGAATGAGGGCTGTCACAACAATCCCTACTAAGACTCCAAGGAAAGGATTGCTGGTATATTTATCAATATAGTAGCGAAGACGGTCCCCTGCAGCTTGTTGCAGTCCTTCTCCCATGGTTTTAATACTATAGAGAAAGAGACCCAACCCTCCCAAAAAGTTAAACAAAATTTCCTGCCAGTTAATGGACATGATCATTCCTCCAAATATGAGATCAGAAATAAAACTCCTCTCCTATTGTAAAGGATAATTTCCAATCACACAAGAGATTTCTGTAAATTTCTTTTATTTTTTGAAACCGTTTTTTTCTATCTGTTTTATTTTCCTTTTTTTAAGAGCCAAAAAAAGAGGGTGGAAAATTTCCAACCTCTCTAGTCCTTGTTCAAATTGCGTAACATCTCATCGATCTTGTTACCGTATTCGATAGACTCGTCTTTGACAAAAGTAAGATCCGGAATCTTGTACAGTTTCAAATTCCGACCTAATTCACGCTTGATGGTTCCTGTTGCTTTTTCAAGGCCTGTCTGAGCCTTTTGATTGTCTGAAGCCAAATCACTCATAATTGAATAATACACTTTGGCCATAGACAAATCACCTAGCATTTGAACATCCGTAATAGTAACGCCTTGAACACGCGGGTCACGGACTTTCTTTTGCAAAATCTCATTGACTTCACGCTTGATTTCCATCCCTACTCGATCTGTCCGAAAATGACTTGCCATAGGAACTCCTTTCTGCTTTGTGTCTAAAAACTAGGAAATCAGAGAAAAGTCCTCTTTTTTCCTAGTCAGCCTCTTATTTTTTAATTTCTTCCATGATGTAAGCTTCGATGGTATCATCTGTCTTGATATCATTGTAGCCTTCAATCATCAATCCACCTTCACGACCATTTGTCACTTCTTTGACATCATCTTTGAAGTGTTTCAAGCTTGCAAGAGCACCGTCATAGATCACGACACCGTCACGAATGACACGGACTTTGGAATCACGAGTGACCTTACCACTGAGGACCATAAATCCTCCGATAGTACCAACTTTCGATACTTTAAAGGTTTCACGAATAACCGCTTCCCCGATCACTTTCTCTTCAAACTCAGGATCCAACATTCCCTTCATCGCATCTTCCATTTCTTCAATCACTTTGTAGATGATTGAGTGAAGACGGATTTCCACCTCATCAGCTTCAGCTTGTTGACGAGCTTGTGGCGTAGGGCGGACGTTAAATCCAACGATAAAGGCATTAGATGCTTCCGCAAGAGTGACATCTGATTCATTAATAGCACCAACTGCTGAGTGAACGATGGTCACTTTCACACCTTCTACTTCAATCTTTTGAAGGGAAGCAGCAAGGGCTTCAACCGAACCTTGTACATCAGCCTTGATAATGACATTAACAGATTTCACTTCACCAGCCTTCAAAGTATCAAAGAGGTTTTCAAGGCTGACACGATTAGTTGCTTGCCGTTGTTTCAAGAGGGCACGTTTGGCACGTTCTTCACCCGCTGCACGCGCTGATTTTTCATCTTCATAAACCGCGAAGTGGTCACCCGCCATTGGAGCTTCGTTCAAACCAGTGATAGAAACCGGAGTAGATGG
>JAPJPE010000087.1:0-4178 GCA_030825825.1 Streptococcus sp.
CTTTCGTGATATCAATTTCGCGCTCAAATTGTTCTTTGACACCCTCTTTTAAGATAACATAGGCCAAGAGATTTTGAACCTTGTGATCTTTATTATAGCGCGGTACCGCAACTGCTGAATCAATATATTTCGATTTGTTCAAGTTTTGAGAGACATCCTCTAGCTCGATACGGTAACCGTTAAACTTGATTTGGAAGTCCATCCGACCACCATAGAGAAGAAGACCTTCATCCGTCATGGTTCCGACATCTCCTGTATGATAGGCTGGAAGACCTTCAAATTCGAAGAAGGCTTCTGCTGTTTTCTCTGGATTATTCATATAACCTTTTGAAACAGCTGGTCCAGACACGATGATTTCCCCTTGCTCTCCATTTGGCAATTTGTTCCCTTCCTCATCAATGATGAAGGTTGGAGAATCTTCTTTGGTATAGCCGATTGGCAAGCGTTTAAGAGTCGCTAACATCTCATCTGTGATAGCCACTGCCGACAAAGCAACAGTTGCTTCCGTTGGACCATAAGCATTGATGATGCGTGCATTTGGGAAACGCTCGCGCAATTTCTGAGCCGTTTTCACGGTCAACTCTTCCCCATCAAAGTAGAAATGGGTAATGCCTGGCATCTTTTCAGCATTGAAATCTTCAGACAGCATGGCCATATCTGCAAAAGATGGCGTCGAAGTCCAGATTGCAATCGGAAGAGAAAAAATGGTCGCAAAGAGTTGTTTGAAGTCTTGCGTGATGGCTGATGGAAGAGCAAAAAGGGTTCCACCAAGAGCCAAGGTTGGTGCCCAATACATGACAGACAAGTCAAAAGAATAGGGCGGTTGCGCCAACATTTGCGGACGCTCTGGCGTTGCAAATTCCTTGTCCGTAATCATCCAGTTGGTAAAGCTGAGCAAGTTATCGTGCGAAATTTGCACCCCTTTTGGTTTTCCAGTTGTCCCTGAGGTAAAGATGATGTAGTAGTTATCATCCCCTTTGACCGGATGTTGCAAGTCATAGGCATGCTGAGCCGCATAAGCTTCACGCACTTGCTCCAAGGACATGATTGGAGCAGATGGGTTTTCGATTGGAAACTCATTGATGGCAATAATCAGGCTTGGCTCTGCCACTTCAAGAATAGCAGACACGCGCTCCAAGGCAGAATGGCTATCAATTGGGATATAAGCATGGCCAGATTTTGTCAAAGCCACAAAGGTTGCTAACATTTCATATTCTTGTCCACCAAAGACAACAACAGGTGACTTTTCAGGAAGTCCCATTTGATCAATGTGGGCAGCCAAGCTATCTGAATCAGCCTTCAATTGCCCATAGGTATGCTCCTCACCAAGGACATTGTAGACCGGATAGTCTGGTTGTAGTTGCGCATAACGTTCAATTGTCTCGATCATATCGTGAATAGGTTGGTTTGACACGGCTAGGAGTCTCCTTTTCTAAAATTCGTTGTAGATAAAGCCACCCTGACCTTGACCAAGGTAACTAAAGAAATAAAGTAGGGCTAGAAAAATGGCGAAATACAAGACCGTCTGCCCGATAAATTTATAAAGTGTTTGATGTTTCATAAGTTTCACTCTTCATTTTGATTATTACTCTCTATTTTACCATTTTTTATACCAAGTAAGCAATTTTAAACATAGTGAGAACCCTCTGGAAAACGTTATCATTTCAGACATTTATCCCTTCTAACCAAAGAATTTTTCTTCTTTACATTTTCTGATGAGAATTCTTTTTATTTTATGTTGCTCTGACAAATTAACTCCAGACACTTGTCCAGATCCACATCTCTTTTAAAATGGTCAGGACTCCAAGGAATCTCTATATCCGGTTCAACACCTTGATCCGTCATTCCTTTGCCTTGATCCAGGCTTAGACAGCGAGAAGTAGGAAACATCAATCGATAATCACCATAATCAACGGTACAACAATTGGAATAGTCTAAAATTCCGAGAGTTGGTCTACCTACCACCGTTACCTTCTTAAACTGCTTCATCATCTGAACAAAGTTATCCCCAGATGAAGCACAATAAATATCTGATAAGATAAAGATCTGTTCAGGATAGTGGCCTCCTCTAACCTCTGGGAAGAATTCCTCGCTTTCTTGCTGATACGGTACATAGCCTTTCCCCCGATGGCGGAGCAATTCCTCTTTCATCTCTTCAAGCAGTTTAACCGTTTCAGGACTAATTTCTTCCTGTTGCATCCAGTCCTCAAAGTCTTTCAAGCGCAGGTCAACATTGCGCTCCGTATAGAGAATTTCCATGCCATCATCATCCCAGTCAAGCGAATCATAACCCTGATCCTTCTCTAAACCTAGGTGTAATAGAGGGAAATATAAAGAATCTGTCCCTCCACTGTTACGTCGGACATCAATAAGAAGAAACTTGACTTCCGTCATCATGGTTAAACACTCTTGATATACCCGACTAATAGCTCCCTCATCCATAAAGTTATCCAGACGAAGATAAAGAATCTCATCATCTAATCGTTTCCAAAAGATTTGATCTTGGATCGGCTCTCGGCTGGGCACTACTTCAATGGTCTTTTCCACTCCTTCTCGAAGTAGGGTGACCTTTGTGGACTGAGAGACCAAATCTCCCCATTCTCTATAGTGTCTTTCGGGAGTCTTACTGATAAAATAGTCCTTATGAAGAGACGCTACTTGCTCCACATCTCTTCCATCCAGACTCAAGATCTGATCTCCTACTTGAAGACCCGTATCTTCATTAGCTTCCTCAACATAAAGTTTCTGTTCATTTATTCTCAAGAGGAACCCTTTTTGAATAGCTTTTGTATCTCGAAAGGAAACATGCCCGATCACCCCAAAACTAGCTAGGTAAGTCTTAACTTGATAGAGAAAGGCATCATCCGTCATATCATCTGTAATTTTTTCTCGAAAGCGATCGGGGTCGCATCCTTTTCGATCCTTGATGGTAGATGAATCATGGCTCATAATCGAGATGACATCTTCAAAAATAGCAGTCTTTTTCATAAAGGATTCCTTCAATTTTTTAGAAACAGTATACCACTTTTTCTTAAAAAGTTCTTAAAAACCTAAAAAACTATCCTAAAGTAGGATAGCCGTTATAGATTTTTTCTTTTCTTCGCTTTCTTTGTCAGAGCGACATCACAATTTTCAATCTTGCTAATCAATAGATTGGCAAGAGCAAAATCATCGATGTTCGATTTCATATTCACCTCATAGTTCAAGGTCAGTTGTTCTCCAGCTTGGGCCGTTGTGACAGAAATAAAGTCAATTTCTGAACAACTTTGGTCTAACAACTGGCTGATTTGTTCTGCAACAGCATCTTGTTTCGAGACTGTAATGGTCAAATGACGGCGCCGTTGATGATCTGCCTTACTCTGCTTGTTTTCTAATACCAGCCATACCCCTAGTAAAGAAAGGGTTGATAAAATGGCCAATAAAAGATAGCCCGATCCTGCTGCTAGTCCTATAATCATGGCTAGAAAAATCGCAATCAACTCTCTAGATCCACTCGTAGCTGACCGGAAACGAATCAAACTAAAGGTCCCTGCCACTGCAATCGAGGTCCCCAAACTTCCATTGACCAAAAAGATCACTAAGGTCATCATACAAGGAAGCAAGGTCAAACTAATGACAAACTCTCGAGTGTACAGTGTCCGGTATTTATAGGTCCAAGATAGGGCTATTCCTAGAAAGAGGCTGACCAAAAGGGCCAGCAGTAAGCGCAAGGGATCCACCGTTGCTGTGGCATTATTAAAAATAGAATCAAATAGATTAGACATAGGCAGCACCTACCGTTTCTTCCACTGGTCTTGGGGCATAATCCAATCCTTGTGATTTATGATAAGCACAGCTATATTTTGAAAATTTCTGCTTGACCAAACCATACTTCTCTAAAATATCCTTTAACCATTGAGGTTCTTGTCCGGGAGCCTTAATTTCCATGATCACGAAGTCATCCTCTAACAAAGGTTCTCCTTTCTTCCCATGAAAAAGACTAACAGCTTGATCACGAAAGACTAAGTTTTGATCGATTGTCACGCGAATTTTCTGATAAGGATAACCCTGAATGGATTTCTTTTCTTTGAGAGACAAGCGATCATAGTAAATGAACATCCGTGGTTCCAATCGATGACCATAGCGTTTGCGCAATCTCTGAATCTCTTGCACTAAGTCTGGATCTTGTATCTGATGAT
>JAPJPE010000087.1:4278-5661 GCA_030825825.1 Streptococcus sp.
CGTTTGCGCAATCTCTGAATCTCTTGCACTAAGTCTGGATCTTGTATCTGATGATCTACTTTCCCATCTGTCATCAAGTTGATAATGGCTTGTGAAGTAGCGACTAGACGGAATTTATGGCCAATTCCTTCTTCATCTTTTGACTTCACCTCTAGAAATACTGGACTGTCTGCTTGAGGTGTTTCTATATAAGTCCGCATCCGAATTTTTTCACGGCGGTGTTGTTTCGCAAGAGCATCTTGAATGACCTCAAAGTTTTCCGTATCAAAATAAATGTTTGAAATAGTTGAAGTTGGATAATCATCTTCTACGACGTATTCTTTTAAGTCTTTGATCAAGTCTTTTACATCATCTTTTGCGACGATATATTTTGTTTCGATTCGTTTAAAACTTGTCTCAATTGTTTTTTTCATGTTTCTACTCCTTTAAGGGGGGATATTGCTTCTAATCTTCAGTAAGTATAGATGCGACTTACGTGTTTTCTAGTTTAATGGGACTTTCTTAACTGGTCATTAATCCAAACTTAAAGAAAACTAAAGTTAAGTTTCCTTTCAGAAAAACTTTAGGAAACTTTCAGCTAGCAACTTTAGACTAGGAGCATATCAATTGAACGAGAGGAAAAGCTCATGAAATCAAACAAATGGAAATTTTTATTAACGGGGGCCGCAACCCTCACCCTACTAACAGCGTGTAGCCAAGCATCATCTCAATCAGCTACAACAAGCGCAACAACAACTGCTTCTAGTGGCTCAAAGAAAACGACTAAAACCAAGCAATCTGACTATTTTACCGAAAAAGATTCAGACACCTCATATGATGAAAGTAAAGCATCTACTGTCAAACTATCTGGTTCGTCTGCAACTGTTTCAGGGGATGGCGTAGCCGTTTCCGGATCAACTGTGACCATCTCGAAGGCCGGAACTTATGTCATCTCTGGTGAATCCGATGGGGTTCAAATCAAAGTCGAAGCAGGTGACTCAGATGATGTTCATATCGTCTTAAAAGGTGTTACTATGTCCAACACCAATGCACCAATTTCTGCTACGAAAGCAGGGCATGTCTACCTGACTCTAGCAGATGGCACGACCAATACCTTGTCTGATTCAAGTTCAAACAGTGATGAAGATGCCGATGCGGTCATCTTCTCTAAAGGCGACCTCACCATCAATGGTTCAGGTACGCTCAACATCGATGCCAAGAAGAACAACGGTATCAAAGCTAATGACACTCTTCACATCACGGGTGGAACCTATAAAATCACGGCTGTAGGAGATGCCTTCAATGTCAATGACGAACTCAATATCACTGGAACAACCATGACCATTGACGCAGATGAAGATGCAGTCAAGGTGGATAATGATGAAGATACTTCGGTCGGAACCA
>JAPJPE010000088.1 GCA_030825825.1 Streptococcus sp.
AACTTAGGTTTTGAAGCGTCTGTTCCTGTCTTAAAGGTGTGATGGTCAGCCCAGTATTTTTGCCACTTAGGCTCGATTTCTTTATGATTGTAAAAACTCATAGCGTCTCTCCAATTTTCGTGATGCTCCTATTATACCATTTTTAGGCGATTTTTAAAGGTTCAGACAAAGAAAAAGACAGGTCCCATACGGGACCTGTCTCTCCTGTTTTCTTCAAGAAAAGTCTATTTCACATGCTTTTCAAGTTCTTCTTGCGCTTTTTTATTGGATTTTTCTTTTTCTTTCTTCCATTGATCACGCGCTTTGTCGTAGTCTTTAGCCGATACGACCTTGTCTTGAACTTCCAAATATTTATAGTTGAAGGATTGACCCTTGTGGCCTGTCCAAGCAAAGGCTGCGGAGTATGGTACAGTCTTACGAACACCTGGAGAAGCTCCATCTGAATGGATCGGAATCAAGAGTGCACTATCGGTCAACCAAGCTTGAGCGGCAGCATATTTTTCGTAACGCTTGTTCACATCTTTGGTTTCATTGTGCGCATCTTCGATCAATTGATCGTATTCATCAAAACCAGCTGCTTTTGCGGCCGCATTATCCGTACCAGCATCGAATCCAAAGTAGGCATTGGCATTTTCGCCAGATTTACCACTAGTGATATCAATGTAAGAAGATGGGTCCGTATAGTCTGGTCCCCAACCCAAGTTATTGTTCAAATCCCAGTCTTGTTGCGATGCATTTTCAGCAAAGTAGGTAACCCGTTGCAGGTCATCATCTGAGATCATTTTCAGATCAATAACAATATTTTCTGCTCCTAAAGTTGACTCGATCGACTGTTTGAAGGATTGGGCTTGTTTGATTCCTTCTGTATAAGTTGAAGAAGTTGGAAGGTCCAAATGAATTGGGAATTCAACTCCTTGAGCCTGCAAATCTGCCTTAGCTTTGGCAAAC
Organism: Streptococcus sp.; assembly: GCA_030825825.1. Classification (GTDB taxonomy): domain Bacteria; phylum Bacillota; class Bacilli; order Lactobacillales; family Streptococcaceae; genus Streptococcus. The sequence continues at coordinate 949 of JAPJPE010000088.1, forward strand.
TCTTCTTTGGCCTTGGTTGGATTGTAGAGGGTATCTTTTCCATCTGCGACAGAGACCCCTTTCCATTCATCCCCATAAGCTTCCAAGTCTTTTTCTACTGCATCCCCAAATTGTTGGCCATTGATTTGGACAAAGTTTGGTGGCGTAAAGGTATTACGGATGACCTTATTGGCAGCAGCTTCCCCGTTCGCCTGAGCTACATATGCCTTACGGTTGAAGGCAAACATAATGGCTTGACGGAAGTCTTTATTTAAAATTGCTTTCTTAGTTGAAGTCTTTTGAGCATCTGTGGTCTTGGCTGTAATTTCATAAGACTGACGGTCAATGTTGAAGGAAAGGTTGTAGGTTGAGGAACCTTGGTCACTAAAGACGATATCGTCTTTGTGCTTCTTCTCTACACTCTTATAGTTAGAGCCACTTGGGAAGACACGGGCAACCGTATAGTCGCCTTTATCAAATCCACGGATCAAGGATTCTGAATCTTGTCCATCATAATAGGTCAACTTGACTTTACTGATCTTGACATTATCCGCATCCCAATATGTTGGGTTCTTTTCCAAGGTCGCAGAAGATTTAGAAGTGATGGACTTGATCAAATAAGGACCGCAGTAGAGGATACTAGATGGAGAAGTCCCTTGACCATAGTCATCTCCTTTAGATTTCAGGAATTCTTCGTTAACCGGCATCAAGATCCCCATCGTAGTCTTAGAATTCCAGAAACTTTCCGGTTGGCTCAAGGTATATTGAACGGTATAATCATCAATAGCCTTTACTCCAACAGTTGAGAAATCAGATGTCTTCCCTGAAACATAATCATCCAAGCCTTTGACAGATTTTTGGACCAAGTAAATCGCTTGTGATTTCTTGTCTGCCGCGTGTTTGAGGCCTGTGACAAAGTCTTGGGCTTTGACTTCTCCATATTCTTCCCCTTCAGAAGTCATCCATTTGACCCCTTTACGGAGTTTATAAGTATAGGTCAAGCCATCCTTGGAAACAGTCCAGTCTTTAGCAAGCGATGGGATCAAATTCCCATACTTGTCCACTTCCAACAAGCCATCTATCGCATTTCCTGTAAACTCGGAAGTCGATTTTTTATTAGAAATCGAATAGTCGAGTGTATCCGGATCCTGGGTATAGACATAGCTAAATGTCTGACCACCAGAGCTACTAGATTTTCCTCCTGAGCAGGATGCCAGTACACCAGCTGATAAAAGCAGAGCGCTGGTAGCTAAGAGTACCTTCCCTTTGTTCATATAAATCACCTCATTGTAAAAAATGTTATACTCAATTTAAATTATAGCACTTTCTAGGGAAATGTAAACGCTTTTACTGCGAAATTATTCTATTTTTTCTTTATTTTTTCAATTTCTACTTTTTCTAGAATTTTTTCAAGTTGAATCTCTGGCCTGTATGATATAATGGAATCTATGAATTATGTGAGACATTTACACAAACGACTAAAACACAGCCTCTTGTCCCTCCTTGTAGGAGTCTTGACATTAGGCCCTATTTCCACTGCCTTTGCGGACGACATCTACCAGCAAGAAGATGTCATGAAAATCGCAGCTGATGCTGGACTGGTATTGGATGATTTTTACAAGCCTAAGGCTGACATCGTCATCGACGCCAATACTGGAGCTATATTGTACGGAGACAATATCGACACGGTCCGGGACTCAGGAAGCATGGCCAAACTCATGAGTGCCTATGTAGTCTTTCGGGCCCTCAAAGAAGGCAAGATCAAATATGATACCGTGGTTACAGCAACAGAGGCAGACCAAGCCATCTCGGAAAACAATCTGTTAAGTAACTCACCTATTGTAGCTGGTGTTGACTACAAAGTATCTGAATTGATCAAGATGCTCTTTGTTCCATCTTCCAGTGCGGCCGTGATTATGCTGGCCAACGCCGTTACTGACAATGATCCCGATAAGTTTTTGGACTTAATGAATCAGTACGCACAAGAAATGGGGATGAGCCATACCAAATGGCACAATCCAAATGGGGCGATGATTTCGGTCCTTCAGGGCTACTACAATCCTCAGCGCTACGACGTCAATGCCAATAACGAAATCACAGCGCGGGACATGTCTATTCTGGCTTATCACATCGTAAACGACCTGCCAGAAATGTTGGAATACACCAAGCAAGCTCATACTACGATCATGGAAGGAACCCCTTACGAGCAAAGCTACGATAATTACAACACTTCCCTCGAAGGTGGAAAATTCGCCCTTAAAGGAACAGATGGACTCAAAACTGGATCCAGCCCGACTGCTGACTACAACTACACCGCGACAACCAAGCGGGGTAAACAGCGGATTATCGAAGTGATTTTGGGGGTTGGGAACTACGATGTCGAGATCGCCGAAAGCTACCGCAATCAAATCGGGAATACCTTGGCTGAGAAAATGTTCGCAGACTACCAGTATAAAAAAATCCTCTCTGCAGGCGATCATACCATCGACGGGAAGACCATTCACTTGAAGCAAGACTTCTATGCGACCGTTAAGAAGGGGACGAAGCCAGCGCTAAAACTAGAAAATAACCGCCTAGTCGTCCAGAACGGCTTGCAACAGGTATCTCCAAGCATTAAACCGGGAGTGGCCGTCAGTGAGTCTAAAGCAACGACCTCTAGCAGTAAAAGCAAGGGACTCGATGTTATGTGGCTCTTCTGCTTCTTGCCTGCCGGAATTTTATACCTGATCTTTAAACAAACCGATCCAAAAAGAAGAAAATAGGAAAAGAACTCCCATTACTATAAGGTATGGGAGTTCTTGGTTTGTCGACAAAGCCATCTTAGGCCAAACCTTGAACGTAGGCATCTACTGCTACGATGGCTTGAGCAATATCAGAAGCCTTCACTTCAAATGGCATTTGATGGATGGTTTCTCCTTCGATGGTGGCCTGTTGGCCAACCTTGAGAAGATCTTCATAACTTGCAGTTTCAAGATGCATTTCTTTCAGAGTGGTTGGCATACCGATTTGTTGATAGAAATGAATGTATTTATTCAATTCTTCCTTAGGACGGTTTTCTAAGAACAATTGAACTAGCGTTCCGTAGGCTACTTTTTCACCGTGAGTCAAATGGTGGATGTCCCCAGTAAGGGCTGTAAAGCCATTATGGATGGCATGGGCAGCTGCTAACCCACCACTTTCAAACCCAATACCACTAAGAAGGGTATTGGCTTCAATGATGTTTTCAAGAGCAGGGGTTACGACTTTTGCTTCACAAGCAGCCATGGCTTGGAGTCCATCAGCAAATAAGGTTTCTTCACAACGTTGTGCAATGGCGACACCCGCTAAGGTTTGTCGTTGACCCAACATGGTTTTTCCATTCGCTTGCATCACTGCACGCGCTTCTACCCAAGTTGCTAGGCCATCTGCGATACCAGAAGCGAGCAAGCGTTTTGGTGCTTGAGAGATCACTTTGCTATCCACCAAGACCAATTCTGGGTTTTTAGAATAGAAAATATAGCGAGCAAAGGCACCTTCATCCGTGTAGATAACTGACAAAGCGGAAACGGGAGCATCTGTAGAGGCAATGGTAGGGGCAATCACAACTGGTGATTTTAAAAGATCGGCAATAGCTTTCGCACTATCGATGGTCTTTCCTCCACCAAGTCCAATGACCAAATCACAGCCATTTTCTTCTGCCAAACTAACCACACGATTGATTTCGTTATCAGAAGCTTCTCCATTAAAGAAGACTGGCAAGACTGTAAATCCATACCGAAGGAGATATTTTTCAAATCGTTCTCCTACGATTTCATAGACTACTGAGTCGCATAGTAATACAGGATGACTCCCCAGTTCTAAAATAGGTTTTGCATTTTCAAATAAGGCATTTTCCCCTTGAATGTAACGTGACGGACTTGCAAAATTTCTCATATACTCCTCCTTTATCAAATTATATTCTGATGATGAATAGCTGACCAATCATTTGCAAAATCATTCACCGCTTTTTCAATTGACGGCATTCCAAAAGCCGCTTCAAAGACATCAGCCCCAGCAGTGATGGCTTGTGCCCCTTCTTTGAATGCTCGATTGACTTGACCGACATTCTTAAAGGATGCTGCTAGAATTTTGCTTGATGATTGATTTTTTTCGATTGAATCTGCCAATTGTGCTATTACCTGTGCTGAATCAATATTCAAGTTCTCCATTCGATTATAATAGGGAGCAAGGTAATCTGCGCCTGCTTCAATAGCCAAAAGACCTTGAAATACAGTATAAATTGCGGTTGCAGTAATTTTATAACCTTCTGATTTTAATGTTTTGATAGCTGCCAACCCCTCAGGAGTAACCGGAACTTTAATAAAAACATTTCCGCCACATTCTTGTCGAATTTTCGCAGCATCTTTTAAAATACCGTCATAATCTTTCGCAACAACTTGCACATGGATAGAAGGAGCTTCACCAATGATCTCCCGAACCTCATGAATCCGTTTAAAGAAATCGATTTCTCCTTCTTTTTTGGCAATTGTTGGGTTAGAGGTTACCCCAGCAAGAGGTAACACTCGAGCCCATTTTTTTATTTCATTTATATTTAAAGTATCAAGCATAAATTCCATATACATACCTCTTTACTATAGAGTATGC
>JAPJPE010000089.1 GCA_030825825.1 Streptococcus sp.
GTTCTGGAGGTTCTAAATCATCGAGCTCAAGCAACGGTCAAAAATTCTCATATGTCTATGAGACAGAACCTGAAAACTTGAACTACTTGACTTCAGGTAAAGCTGCAACCCATGAAATTACAGGGAACTTGATTGATGGATTGTTTGAAAATGACAAGTACGGAAACTTGATTCCTTCGCTTGCTAAAGATTGGACAGTTTCAGCAGATGGCTTGACGTATACTTACAAACTTCGTGATGATGCTAAATGGTATGACTCGGAAGGAGAAGAGTACGCAGATGTAACGGCTAAAGATTTCGTAACCGGAATCAAATATGCGGCTGATAACAAATCAGAAATGCTCTACATTATCCAAGATTCTATCAAAGGCTTGAATGACTACGTCAGTGGTAAAAATAAAGATTTCTCAGCTGTAGGAGTAAAAGCAGTTGATGATCATACCCTTCAAATCACTTTGAACCAACCAGAATCTTACTGGAACTCTAAATTGACTCTTGGGATCACTTTCCCTGTCAACGAAAAATTCGTAAAATCAAAAGGGGATAAATTTGCCCAAGCAAGTGATACTAGCTCCCTTCTTTACAATGGTCCTTACATCTTGAAGAGCTTTACTTCAAAATCTTCTATCGAAATGACTAAGAATGAAAACTACTGGGACAAAGACAAGGTCTACGTCTCAGATGTAAAATTGGAATTCTACGATGGACAAGACCAAAGTAAATTAGCGAAATCATTCGGTGAAAATGCTCTTAGCTTAGCTAAACTCTTCCCAACTGGATCTGGATACTCAGAGCAAGCTAAAGAATTCAAAGACGAAATCACCTACACTCCTCAAGATGCTGCTTCTTATGTTATTGGTACCAACATCGACCGTCAATCTTACAAACACACAGCTAAGAAAACCGATGAAGAAAAACAATCTACTAAGAAAGCTCTCTTGAACAAGGACTTCCGTCAAGCGATCAGCTTTGCCTTCAACCGTGAAGCGTATGCTGCTCAATTGAACGGAAAAGACGGAGCAAGCAAGATCATCCGTAACCTCTACATTCCACCAACATTTGTCCAAGCTAATGGCAAGACCTTTGGTGAAATGGTGAAAACACAATTGGATACCTACGGAGATGAGTGGAAATCTACTAAACTAGACGATGGTCAAAACGGTCTCTTCGATGCTAAGAAAGCGAAGGAAGAGTTTGCAAAAGCGAAGACTGCTTTGGAAGCAGAAGGTGTGAAATTCCCAATTCACATCGATATGCCTGTAGACCAAACGACTCCATCAAGAGTTCAACGGGTGCAATCTTTCAAACAATCAGTTGAAGAAGCGCTTGGTAAAGAAAATGTCATCATCGATATCCAAATGCTTTCGAAAGAAGACCTTCAAAATGTGACCCTCTTTGCGCCAAATGCGGCTGGCGAAGACTGGGATCTCTCTGATAATGTTGGATGGAGCCCTGACTACCAAGACCCATCAACTTACATGGATATCTTGAAAGCTTCATCTGGTGAAAATACTAAGACTTTCCTTGGATTTGACCCAAGTGAAAACAATGAAGCAGCTAAAAAAGTTGGTCTGTACGACTTTGAAAAGATGATCAAAGATGCTGGTGCAGAAACACAAGACGTCAACAAACGCTATGAAAAATATGCGGCTGCGCAAGCTTGGTTGACTGATAGCGCCCTTGTTATGCCAACTTCTTCATCAACTGGACGTCCATTCTTGACACGTATCGAACCATTCTCAGCTCCATTTGCATGGACTGGTGGTAAAGGAAAAGACCACGTGATCTACAAAGGAATGAAACTCCAAGACAAAGCTGTGACAAGTGCTGATTACAACAAAGCCCTTGAAAAATGGCAAAAAGAACAAGCAGAGTCAAATAAAAAAGCACAAGAAGATCTTAAGAAACACGTTAAATAAGGATCGATAACCGAGGCTGATGCCTCGGTTTTTTTGTGGATCAGATGAATATCTGTTTGATATTAAAACGCTTACATAGTATAATGGGAGTGTTGATTACAAAAAGTTAGGAGACTGACATGAAAAAGAAAACAATGGTTTCCATTGTCGCATCGAGCTTACTGATCGCGCCAATGGTTTTGCACCAAGTAGCAGCAGCAGACGAGCAAACGGAAGAGTTAGCCCCATCGACAGAAGTGGTCCATGCTCCATCTACTGAAGCAACACCGACAGCACGTGACACAAATACTAGCTCTAGTGAAGAAGTGACAAGCTCAAGTGAGGCCTCGCTGGATCGGGGGGCAGGTGTAAATCAAGTAGCTCCTACAAGAGAAGCCCACACAGCCACAAGTGATCCAACCGTCCCAGTAGCAACTCCAGCAGCAACAAACAGGGAAGCTGCACCTCAATCCACTCCTACTTCAGAAGCACTGGCAACAAGTCAGGATTTGGCAAAAGTCACAGGTTCGACCCTTGCAGCGGATCAGACCTCTAAAGAGTTGACAGCGCAAGATGCTGTTAATGGCTTGCTTCAATGGGCAGCAACAGATCCAAGCCAATTAGGCCAAAGCCAAGCAGATCGGGAACGCTTTGCCAAGAGTTTAGGTTTGATTGAAAGATCAGAAGATCTGACTCGTAAGATCAATCAGCCAGAATTGACCAAGATGTACGAAACAGCTAAGAAACTCTATGATGCCTACCGAGCTGAAAAGAAAAGCCCTCTCTTTTTAAATGGTCGTGCCCAGCCTATTTTCCCTTATACGACGGGAGAAAAAGCAGACGAAGACTACAAATATGAGGACAGCCAAATTGTGCGCTTCCCAGTCTATGTCGAAACGGACTACGACACCGATGCAGATGGCAAGCCAGACTTGGTCAAAGCCATTGTTCAATTACCAAAAGCAGTCGCGCAAGGGGATTTTAAGGCGGCAACCATTCTCGAAGCGCGCCCTTACGTAGCGGGGACGCTTGATGAAAACTACGTGACCCTTGAAAGTCTGGGGCTTCCGACAGACGGCAGCTACGACATGAAGAAACTGCACAGCCAACCTGCAAAGAGACAGCCAGTTGGAAATGAGACGACAGTAGAAGCAGCGAAAAAAGCCAAAGCATCGGATTGGTACTACTACAGTCCCTACGAGTATATCTATGACTACGAAGATCTCAACTGGTACGACTATTTCTTGGTCAGAGGCTATGCCTTTATCTCCAGCGCTGGACTTGGGACCAAGGGATCAGAAGGATTTAACACGACGGGATCTGATCTCGAAATCAATGCCTTCAAGAATATCATCGAATGGGTCAATGGCAAGCGCAAGGCCTACACCGATAAGACTAGCAATATCGAAATCAAGGCAGACTGGGCAAGTGGCAATGTCGCAATGACCGGTCTATCCTGGGCTGGCACCACAACCTTTGGTGTGGCAGCGACAGGCGTAGAAGGCCTAAAGACCATCGTTCCAGCAGCAGGGATTGCTTCTTGGTATGATTATTTCAATAGCCAAGGGACCCAATTTGGCAATGCACCTTATAGTGACCTTTCATGGCTCTCCCTCTACGTTAGCACGCGGATGCTGGATCAAGACGATTGGGCAGGGATTTGGCAAAACTATTCCAACTACATCAACCAATTGAACAAGGACCAGTACGCTCATGATCGTAACTACAGTGATGTCTGGAAGGAGCGGGATTATACCCTTCATCCAGAAAATCTCAAGACCAGCGCCCTGATCGTCCATGGCTTGAACGATGACAATGTCAAGACCAAACATTTTGAACTCATGTACGATGCACTCAAGAAAGCGGGCCAAGATGTCAAGCTCTATCTCCACCAAGGGGATCACGTCTATCCAGCAGCCATGTCGCGTGGATACGGCATCACAGCCAATGGTCAAGACTTTTATGATTTGCTCAATACCTGGTTGACCCACTACCTCTATGGCGTGGACAATCATGTCGAAAGCTTGCCAGCGGTTCTAGCTCAAAACAACTATGATCCAAGTAAGTGGACCAGCTATGATAACTGGAAGAGCAGTCAACGTCTCTTCTTGAATGCTCAGTCGAAACGCTTGGAAGAAACCATTTCAAGTGACTATGCGGCTGCGGGTGTTGAGATCGCTAACCGTAATGAAACAGTCAGCAAAGCCTCTTCTAAGGCTAATCTGACCTTTGTTTCTGATGTCACTGAGGACACTACGATCAAGGGCCACATTCCCGTTCATTTCAAGGCAGCTCTTGCCAAAGGTCAAGGAAAGAATTTCCAACTCAATGCCCTCTTGGTAGACGTGGCAGATGAGGACTTTGACGTGGTAGGAAATGGTAGCGTCAAGCAAGATAAAACAGCAGACGCTTTCTGGATGGGAAGCAATTTAAGCAACTTATCTGTAGCCGAATACGAAACCATCAAGACCAAGTACAAGGTGATCGCAAAAGGCTGGATCAACCTTGCCAATCCTGAGTCTGGCTACGATTCAGCAAGCTCTCGCGCAAGCATCGAGCCAAAAGTTGGGGAATACCATGATTATACGGTCTATCTCCAACCAAATCTCTATACAGTTAAGAAAGGTCACAAGTTAGCTCTAGTCTTTAACACCTATGACCCGTCTGACCTAACGGTGGAGCACCCTTATGAAGTGACCTTCAAGACAGATTCTATCCAGGCTGCGATTCCAATTGTCGAAAAGACCCGCGCCCAAAAGGCAAGCTATCTACCAAGTGCAAGCGATACAGACTATGCAAACCTGCCAGAAGTTGAAGGAGCTGCTCTAGTAGCACCAGAAGTGCACTACAAGGAAGAATATACCCTTCCAACCCCAGAACATTTTGTCCAACCAAGCCAAGATTTTCCTGAGAAGGTCGTTGAGATGAAGACCGCATCAGCTGCCCAAGAGCACCCTCACCTTGCTCTAGCTGTATCCTATGGCCCTCAATTTGTTTCACCAGGATTGGCAGTAGATCCTCAAGCTCCAACTCCTGCAGTAGAAGGAGGGCATGCGGACCATACGCTTCCACAAACAGGTAGCAAAGAACATGCTCTGGGTCTCTTTGGTCTGTTTACCCTGACAGCTTCTAGCTTCATCTTTTGGCGCAAGAAGAAAGAAGATGCCTAAGGAGTCCCCGTAGCAAATATTTCTAAAATGGTATCATTTAGTGTAAAATAAAAGTAGAAATGCAAAATCAGTAGATGCCTACTGAAAAAGGAGGAAATATGGCACACGTAATCACAGATGTAACTTTTGAACAAGAAACCAGCCAAGGCCTTGTCTTGATTGACTTTTGGGCAACTTGGTGTGGTCCATGCCGCATGCAAGCTCCAATCTTGGATCAGTTGGCAGAGGAAGTACATGAAGATGATTTGAAAATCTGTAAGATGGATGTAGATGAAAATCCAAATACAGCACGTCAATTTGGTATCATGTCGATCCCAACTCTTCTCTTTAAAAAAGATGGCCAAGTCGTGAAACAAGTGGCTGGAGTTCATACGAAAGCCCAATTAAAAGAAATCATTGCAGAATTGAGCTAAAAAGA
>JAPJPE010000090.1 GCA_030825825.1 Streptococcus sp.
CATCAAAATCTTTGAGCGTATAGGCCCCGACTTTTTCACCAGCCTCACGGAAAATGCCGATGACATCCGTGATATAGTATTCACCTTGGGCATTGTTAGTATTGATATTTTTCAAAGCTTCAAAGAGGCGCGCATTGTCAAAGACATAAGTCCCTGTATTGATTTCTTTGATTTGTTTTTCGAAATCTGTCGCATCTTTTTGCTCAACAATTCGAAGCACTTCCGCATTGTCATTTCGGACAATCCGACCATAGCCAAATGGATTGGCTGCTTCGGCTGTCAAAATGGTTGCCACATTTTTGTGGTTGATATGAAAGTCGATCAAGTGTTTGAGGCTTTCACCCGTAATCAAAGGTGTATCTCCTGCGATGACAAGAGTATGCCCTTCAAGACCTTCCAAGACTGGCTCTGCCATCATTACCGCATGACCAGTTCCCAATTGTTCGGTTTGTTTGACAAACTCTGTTTGTCCCGCTAAGACTTGCTCCACCAATTCCGCCTTGTGGCCCACAACCGTTACAGTCTTCTCAGGTAAGATGGCTCCAACACTACGGAAAACATGTTCCAACATAGAGATACCTGCAACCTTGTGAAGAACCTTGGGCAGATCTGATTTCATACGGGTACCTTTCCCCGCTGCTAAAATAATGGCATAATTTGGCATAACATTTCTCTTTTCTGTACAATATCGTACTTATTATACCATTTTTCACCCCTTTTGGAAAATAAGACCCAAATCAAAGGGAGTGGGAAAGAACTTCGACTAATTAAAAAGAGTTCGTTTTCCCACCCCCGCACAGTTGATTAGGTCATCTTTGGAGCTAAATAGCGAACAAAGATGCCAATCAACCACTGCGTCATACAGTTATTCCTATTAAACATCGAAGGCTGGACAGTTTTTGCCCAGCCTCGTTCTATAATGGATAAACCTTGCGAAATTCTTCTAAAACAACCTTGCTGTCAGGTGTAAAAGTCAGTCCGGCCTCGCTCATCCACTCGGTGAAAACCTCCTCATGAACCTGACGCCAATAGGCTAAAGATTTGTCGCCTTCACCTTCCTTGTAGGCATGGTCTTCTGACACTTGATGAAAAGGCTGAACCGAAACCTTTGTAATTTCGACAATGCAGACAGCCTGGTCTTGGCTGTCTAAAATAACATCTAAGGTTCCTTCTTGTGGAAGGGGTTCATCCTCTAATGCGTAGAGATCGTAAGCTGAGGCAGTTGCTGTTTTTTCGCCTTTAGAGACCAGATCCGCTAAAAGGTCTGGTTCCACTCCAAAGGCCCAGGCATCTATCTCATCTCCGATAGAGGGGTTGATTTGCTTGTAGGCATTCCACATTTCTTGAGGTGTCATAGGTTGCTCCTTTGTAATTTCTTACTTTCTTCTTTTACACGTTTGAGATGATCTGGATGGTCAATCTCTAAATTAAAAATCTCTGGAATAGAACTATAATGGATAATGCACTTGATATCCATTTGATTCATTTTTTGTATGAAAGAAGCATTCAGATATCCTGCTACGGCGAAATCTATCTTTTTCGTCCTTGCTTTATCCTGCATCTGTCTCAGCAGTTCTAACATAATGGGACTTTCCATATCATGCCATTGACTGTTCCTCACAGTCGCAAAAACAAAAGAAGTCAAATCATTCATTCCAACTACAATCTTTGAAATACCAGTTACCAGTATCCTGTCCAAGTCGAGATAAGCTGACGGTAATTCAATCATCGTGCCAACTTTTCCAGTAAAACCATACTGATGTAACACTCTAATAGCTTGTTTTAATTGGTCGGCATCATTGACAAAAGGAAAAATAACAGACAAATTGGGATTGGTTTGGTAAACTTCTGTAACAACATTTGCTTCAGCATGAAATTCATCCAAACACGCTAGTAAACGCCTAGTCCCTCTATATCCAAATAAGGGGTGGCGTTCATCAAAATACTCTTTAGTCCCGTCTAGACAATTTGCTTCTGCATTTGTTAACTCTGAAAAGCGATACCAGACTTCTTCATCTGGGTACAAATGGCAAATAGTGTCTAGATAATCTTTTACAAATTGCTGACAATTTGGTAATAGTATGTTTTGGTTTAGTTCTCTCAACAAGTATTCCCCACGAATCAAGCCGACGTGGTGCAATAAATGGGGATAAACTTTTTCAACAATTTTTTCGCCACTAAGAGCTAGCTGGTTTTTCATAGCCATTCACCTCGTCTTAAAAGATACAATATTAGATATCATTATATGACACTTTCCTCTAGTTCAAAAGCTTCATAAGGTTCAACTAACTCATATCCTAAAAATTCTGCTACTTTTTTGGAAGCCTCGTTATGAGCATCCCAAAGTGGAAACATATCTCTATTTAAACTCTCTAGAATCATTGCAGCACCAAGCTTTTTGGCAAATCCATTTCCTTGTTCGTTTGGTCTAGTTGCAACTTCCACTTCAACTGCTTCACGGTAAACTAACCCTGAGGAAATCCCAGCAATCACTTCATTATTTTTAAGAATCACAAAGCCAAATCCACCTTTTAAAGCAAAATCCTGGTAGGACTCAAAATCCCCCTGTAAATCTTGTGACCATTCTTCCTCAGAAAGGCAGTTATAAATACGATTATCAATAGGTACAATATTGCAACCTTTCTCTAACTGACTAACTAGATCATTTAGAAATTCAACTTGAAAATTTGCCTTATCTTTAAAAGAATAGCGAGTAAAAGAAATTAACCCAACTTGCCGATGCAGAAAATCTTGCCACTTAGTGTCTTCTGAAATAATAATCTTATAATCTAAACCATATTGCCTAACAAAATCTTCCCAAAATCTGTAATCTAACTCCCCTGCTAGGTATAGAAAATTCCCAATATCATAAAAAATCGTTGTCCTATCACTGTTTCGATAAACAGTCCCGATTTGAGATTTAAGACCATAGAGAACCATACATTTCTTCCATGTTTTAAATAGTTCCATTATCCCTCTATTTTACCTTCCAATTCCTATAATTTGTCAGTTCTAATTCAGGAATTCCTCGTAACTCTGCCTTCGCCTTCAATACTAATGGCGAGGCATTTTCTTCGGTAATTTCTTCCAAATTCAGCCAAATGACATTTGCTGAATCATTGCTTCCATCAAGAACCTCCTGAGGAAGGGATTTTTGAGAGCTCTCAAAATCGAGCACTACATCATAAAAGGCCATGACATGGTGTACAGCGAAGTCTTGCCCTTCTTCATGAACCAGCACATCATAAATCCTAGGATTTGAATAAGAGCTAAGCGTATAGCCTGTCTCTTCCAGAACTTCTCTCTTAAGGGTTTCTGTCAACCCCTCACCGAGTTCCTGACTACCACCCGGTAGATCAAAACGATGTTGATAAGGTCCTCTCGTTTTCTCAATGCAAAGCAATTTCCCATTCTCATAGCAAATGCCATAGACACCAAAGTGTTTTTTGATTTCCATCAATTCCTCCTACTTCAAACTCCAACCACCATCAATGGTCAGGATTTGCCCTTGCATGGCGTTTGCTTTCCCACTTGCTAGGAAGAGGCTAACTTCAGCTATTTCACTTGGCTCAATCCAGCGTTTGATGGGCGTTTCACTAGCTACCCAGTCTGCCAAGCCTCCTGGTTCAAAATCCGCTGCGGTCATACCAGTCTTAACTGCACCAGGAGCAATGCCAAAGACCTGAATGCCATATTCTGCATAATCCAGCGCCAACTGCTTGGTAAAGCCAGCCAGGGCATGCTTGGAGGAAGTATAAGCGTGACCGCCACCTCCTGCTAGGCTAGAAGCAATGGAGCACATATTAATGATGATCCCTTGCTTCTTCTCCATCATTAGAGTCAGATAATGTCGTGTCAGCTCTACCGGAGTCACATAGTTGATCTCAAAAATCTCCTGAATCTCCTGAGCGCTTTGCTCAAGAAGCGGTTTGTAATCGTCCAATACTCCCGCTGTATTGCACAAGACATCTACCTCAGGACACCAGTCGAAGATTGGTGTCAAATCCAAGGTTAAGTCTCGCTGTAAGAAGTGAAAATCGCCTGGCAACTGAGGATCTGCTCCTTGGTCCACTCCATAAACCTGATAGCCCTTTTCTAAAAACAAACGAGCTTGCGCCAGACCAATCCCGGAGCTCACGCCTGTAATCAAGACCCGTTTAGTCATGTACTTCCACCCAATCTGTCGCTAGAACATCACAGGGAGTTGGACTCCACATGGAAAAGCCTTCGCCTTCACCAGATACGTTGATGAGGAAATAAGGTGTCACTTCCAGAGCCACTCCATTTTGCTCGATGGTATCAAACAATTGGACATAGTTTTCTGCTCCACCCCATCCTGTTCGTACATATTTTTTCTTGGCCTTTAATCCTGGTAAAATCTCTTCAAATGTCATGGTGTTCTCCTTTGTTATCTATTTAACTTTCTCCCTTTATTATACCAAAAAAAGAGCTTTCCCTATACAAAAAGCCAGAGTTCTTCTACTCTAGCTTTCATCTTTTATTTATGTTCTTCTGAATGGCGATACCCATAGCCAAAATAAATTCCTATCCCAATCAAGAGTTCAACTCCAAAGGCCAGCCAGGTCGATAGAGAATACTGGGTCATAAAGGACACACAGACCACAATCGATAGAATTGGCAAGACCGGAACCAAAGGCGTTTTAAATTCACCAGGTCCAGGAGCACCGTGTTCCTTGCGCAATTTCAAGAGAGCAAAGGCCAACAGAACCAGGTATGCCAAGGTACAGATATTTAAAAAGGAAGCGATACTAGCTAGCGGAAAAACTCCACCAGCAATGGCAGCCATCAATCCAGCGACCAATGTCGCATTTTTTGGAATTCTGGTTTTAGGATCGAGCTGTTTCATAGCTTTTGGCAAAAGGCCATCTCGCGCCAAACTGTAAATCATCCGTGAGAGGGCAAAGGTCATCGAAATGCAGACGGTAATCAGGGTCAAAATAGCGACCAACGATACATAATTCCCTGCCCAGCTAGCTCCTACCTGACGGAGGGCAAAGGCAACCGCATCCTCTACATTTAAGTTCTTAAAAGGAACCATGCCGGTCAAAACCAGGGTAACCAAGATATAAAGAACCGTTGTGATCAAAAGACTAAGGACAATGCCGCGAGGAACGTTCTTTTGTGGTTCCTTGATTTCATCGACCGCCATTGAAATGGACTCAAAACCAAGAAAGGCAAAGAACATGAGCGAAGCGCCAGCCATAATCCCTGTTTGACCACCATAAATTTCGCCAAAGCCATAAGGGGCAAAGTTTCCCCAGTTGCCAGGGTTTAGGTGAAAAATCCCGACAAGAATAAACAAGGTAAGAGCTGAGAACTTGAGTAAGACCAGCAAGGAATTGAAGCGTAAGACGGCTTTTGCATTCATAAGGACCAAGGCTGTGACGAGGACCATGACCAAAATAGGTAAGAGATCCACATAAGTTCCCGCAGCTGGATCAAAAGTCCCATTTAAAGCCGTCG
>JAPJPE010000091.1 GCA_030825825.1 Streptococcus sp.
GGACGACGAAATCGAATTCTAACGAATTACCGATTTCTGTCCCACTCTCTTTTTGCTGTCAAAGGAATTTCAACTCTTTTCTAGTCAAATCTGACGCAAGTCATCAAATTTATGATAGAATAAAGTGTTACAGTAAATAGATTTTGATGAAGGAACACTATGCGAAAAGAGATTGACCCTGAATTATATAATTACAATAAATTTCCTGGACCTGTGTTTCGTCAGGTAGGAGACCAGATCCTTTCAGAAAACCTCTCCTTTGAGTTGTTAAAAAATGAAAAGGAAGCATTTGATGCGACCGTTTTTGGTCAACGATTTTCTGAGATTTTAACCAAATTTGATTACATTGTTGGTGATTGGAGCAATGAGCAGTTGCGCTTGCGTGGCTTCTATAAGGAAGAACGCGATGTTGCAACGATGGATAAACTAAGTCGCTTAGACGATTATTTGTTAGAATATTGTAGCTATGGTTGTGCTTATTTTGTCCTTGAAAATAAGGAGCCTCATCGTGCTTCCTTTGATAAGAAATCACCGGTCAAAAAAGCTCAATCAGAAGAAAGAGAGCCTAAGAAGCGTTCGCGCAATCGCAAACAAAAAGATCGTTTCCAAAAACGAGAACGCGACAAGGGACAGTCAACGAATAACTCGAAAAAAACAAGACCGTCTGCTGAAACTAAAAAAACAACGAAGACGAACAACAAACGTCATTTTGTGATTCGTCAAAAAGAGGAGTAAGAAAGAATGAAACCATCCATTTATAGTTTAACACGCCAAGATATGATTGATTGGGCGGAAGAAAACGGCGAAAAGAAATTCCGTGCAGCACAAATCTGGGAATGGCTCTATCGTAAACGTGTCCAGTCTTTCGAAGAAATGACCAACCTTTCTAAGGACTTAATTGCGAAGTTAAATGATCAATTCGTTGTCAACCCACTCAAGCAACGGATCGTGCAAGAGTCAGCAGATGGAACAGTCAAATACCTCTTTGAATTGCCAGACGGCATGTTGATTGAGACGGTTTTGATGCGTCAGCACTATGGTTTATCTGTCTGTGTAACGACTCAGGTCGGATGCAATATCGGTTGTACCTTCTGTGCTTCAGGTTTGATCAAAAAACAACGCGATTTGAACAATGGCGAAATCGTGTCTCAAATCATGTTGGTCCAAAAATACTTTGACGAACGGGGTCAAGATGAACGGGTCAGCCATATCGTTGTCATGGGGATCGGAGAACCATTTGACAACTATAACAACGTCTTGAAATTTATCCGGACGGTTAACGATGATAAGGGGCTAGCGATTGGTGCTCGTCATATTACCGTATCAACTTCTGGTTTAGCCCATAAAATTCGCGACTTTGCAAATGAAGGTGTGCAGGTCAATTTGGCAGTGTCTCTACATGCTCCAAACAACGACTTGCGCTCTAGCATCATGAAGATCAACCGGGCTTTCCCAATTGAAAAATTATTTGCAGCGATTGAATACTATATCGAGACCACGAACCGTCGGGTGACCTTTGAGTACATCATGTTGAATGAAGTCAATGATGGGGTTGAGCAAGCCTTAGAGTTGGCAGAATTGCTCAAGAATATCAAGAAATTGTCTTATGTTAACTTGATTCCTTACAATCCTGTCAGTGAGCATGACCAATATAGCCGGAGTCCAAAAGAACGGGTTATGGCCTTCTATGATACCTTGAAAAAACACGGTGTCAACTGTGTGGTGCGTCAAGAGCACGGTACAGATATTGATGCTGCCTGTGGCCAATTGCGTTCAAATACGATGAAACGGGATCGGGAGAAAGCGATTGTTGAACATGCGCAACCTTAAACAAGGGCTGATCGATCAAACAGAACTAACAAAGAGAGGAAGAAGGCTGTTACAGAGTGGCAGCTTCTTCTATTTTATCCTCTTGTGCCTGATGTGTTTTTTGCCTCAACAGCCAGAGCCAGGTATGGAAACACCGGGGATTCAACATTTTGGTCGCATCGTCGTCCTACTGGTTCCACTTAATTCGTTGATGAATTTTGGCCAGATCACCAGTGTCATCCAACTGATCAAGGTCATTCTCCAAAACGTAGCCAATGTCTTTTTGTTAAGCCCGCTGGTCTTTCAACTTCTTTGGCTATGGCCCTGGTTGAGGAGTCGCAAACGGGTCTTGTTCTTCGGCTTTGCCATGAGCTTGTGGATTGAATCTAGCCAAGTACTCTTAGATCTTTTGTTTGATGCCAATCGTGTCTTTGAGCTAGATGATTTGTGGACCAATACCTTAGGGGCTTACTTGGCTTATCTAGTATTTCAGTATCTCCGAGCACGATTGCTAGCAGAAGATGGGAAAATGTAAAACCCGAACATTTTAACCGCCTTTTAAAATTTTTGTTGACAAAGTCAGAAGCGGGAGCTATAATAGCCTCAAGACATCAGAAAAGTAGAGGTTTTTCTCACTTCCAGGGAGCTTGTGGTGATTGTGAACAAGCAGTGGTGAATCTTGAAATGGGCTGATGCGTTTATGATGATGAATTTGAAACAATAAAAATTCGGTGAGCACACCTTATCGTGCACCCTGTTGTTAGACAGGTCAGAGATGTAGGAGAAAAAATAGCTTCCTACAATAGAGGTGGCACCGCGGTATCGAATCGTCCTCACACAGATTTTTCTGTGTGAGGTTTTTTGTATCTCAAAAGGACCCTGTGAGACTGCAGCTCAAAGGACCAGAGAGAGAAAAAGATCATAAACAGAATTGAAGATATAGAAAAGAGGACACAATCATGACAGAAACAAAAGGCTATTTCGGACAATTTGGTGGGTCTTTCGTACCAGAACCTATTCAAAACTTGCTCGATCAATTAGAGGCAACCTTTGAACAGTACAAAAATGACCCAGAATTTATCGCAGAATACAAGCATTATCTGAAAGATTATTCTGGACGGGAAACACCGCTCTACTTTGCAGAAAGTTTGACAGAGCATTTAGGTGGGGCAAAAATTTATTTGAAGCGCGAAGACTTGAATCACCTAGGTTCGCATAAATTGAATAACGTTTTGGGGCAAATCCTCTTGGCCAAACGCATGGGCAAAACGCGCGTGATTGCTGAAACAGGAGCCGGTCAACACGGTGTAGCTACAGCAGCTGCGGCAGCTAAGTTCGGTATGGCCTGTGATGTCTACATGGGGGCAGAAGACGTGGAACGTCAACGCTTGAATGTCTTCCGCATGGAAATGATGGGGGCAACCGTCCATGCGGTTGAAACCGGTACTAAGACTTTGAAAGATGCCGTTGATGCTGCATTTGGAGCATGGATGGCGGATCTGGATGCCTTTTACGTTTTGGGTTCTGCTGTTGGCCCTCACCCTTACCCAACCATTGTGCATGAATTCCAAAAAGTGATCAGCGAAGAATCTAAACGTCAAATCTTGGAAAAAGAAGGTCGTTTGCCAGATTATGTGATTGCCTGTGTCGGTGGTGGCTCTAATGCCATCGGTGCCTTTTCTGAATATGTCGCAGAAGAGGAAGTCGGCTTGATTGGGGTAGAAGCAGCTGGTCATGGCTTGGACACCGATCAACACGCAGCGACTATGACCAAAGGGACTATCGGTGTGGTTGATGGTATGAAGACCTATGCAGTCTTTGGCGAAGATGGAAAAGTAGCGCCAGTTTACTCGATCTCTGCTGGTTTGGACTACCCAGGGGTTGGTCCAGAGCATGCTTTCTTTAAAGATTCTGGTCGTGTCGAATATGTAGCAGCGACAGATGATGAAGCAGTAGAAGCCCTTCTTCTTCTCAGTAAGACAGAAGGGATCCTCCCAGCCATTGAAAGCTCACATGCGATTGCAGAAGCGGTTAAACGTGCTCCAAAACTGGATAAAGACAAGATCATCATCATCAATGTTTCCGGACGTGGGGATAAGGATGTGGCTGCCATCGCCGATTATCTAGAAGCGAAGGCTGCAAAATAAAAAGAATTTATCTGCAAAACATCGTATAAAGCAGTAAAGCGTGATAACTGAGAAAGAGACAGGGTACAAAGGGAATCCGGTCTCTTTCTTTTTTGATAGCAAAGACGAGAATGCCTAAGATGGATGCGATCTGAATGAGAATGAGGATCTTAGTAGAAGAAAAGCTTAGCGAGAAGGTAGCTAGTAAGAGGAAATCTCCTGCTCCCATTCCGATAAAGAAAAAGTGAGCTCCTATCGCAAGGAGTAAAAAGACCAGCATGAGGAGATTACTACCGGATAAAAAGAGGACCAAGGCATGGAGACAGCACCAGATGACCAAGGGGTATTCCATAAAGCGAAGGTCATAAATTGCTAAAACGGCAGCTCCCAGTAGTGTTAGAAGCTGAGGCAGAGAAAGGAAACCATTGGCGCAGGCTAAAAAGAGCAGGCCACTCCAGACCTCAAAAAGGCAGTACCAAAATGGGTAGGTCTGATGACAATAGCGGCAGCGAAAGCGATGCAGTAGTTGCGAGATAATGGGGATGAGATCCCAAACGCCAAGGACGTGCTGGCAGTGATCGCAATGACTGCGAGGAGCGAGAATAGATTGGTTTGGGAAACGGTCGACAACTAGTCCCAAAAAAGAGGCGATGCAAGTACCGATGGTAAAAAAATAAAAGTTGATCATACTTATTTATTCGTAAAGCAATCGGAAAATTTCATCATTTGCTTGAAAACCTTGTAAAGCCTTTCTAAATTTGATACAATAATGAACATGAAAAACCTGTATGATGTTCAACAATTTTTAAAACGTTTTGGAATCATCATTTATGTGGGGAAGCGCCTCTATGACATCGAATTGATGAAAATTGAGCTTCAACGTCTTTATGATGCAGGCCTGATGGAACGGCTCGATTATTTAGAAGCCGATACCGTTTTAAGAAGAGAACACAAGCAAGAATTAGAATTTTTGAAAAAGAGTGAGGTAGAATGATGGGAAATATCATTGTTTGGTTGGCTATTTTAGGAGCATTTGGATGGATGGCGTTTAATTATTTCCGCATCCGTAAAGCTGCTAAATTTGTGGATAATGCCACTTTTGAAGAGCTGATTCGTAAAGGGCAGTTGATTGACTTGCGAGAGCCAGCTGAGTTTCATGCCAAGCATATTTTAGGAGCACGCAACATTCCTTCTACTCAGTTGAAGTTGAGTCTTGCAGCCTTGCGTAAAGATAAACCAATTTTGCTCTATGAAAATAGCCGTAGTTCGCGTGTAACCAATGCGGCTCTCTATCTTAAGAAACAGGGCTATACAGACATTTATGTTTTGTCTTATGGTCTTGATTCTTGGAATGGGAAAGTGAAAAAAGACGCCTAATAAAAGAGAGTGGGACAGAAATCGGTAATTCGTTAGAATTCGATTTCGTCGTCCCACCTCCGCACAGTTGAGTAGGGCTATAAAAGCTGATGAAATCAGCGTAGTAGAGCCCACTCAACCACTGCGTCTTGCTCG
>JAPJPE010000092.1 GCA_030825825.1 Streptococcus sp.
GGTGGGACAACGAAATCGAATTCTAACGAATTACCGATTTCTGTCCCACTCTCATTTCTGTTTATTTGTGATCGTCCTATTTTGATTCTTCATTTCGTCTCAGACTAAAGTGGTCTGGCAGAGGGTCTGGTCCCGCTTGGGTACCAGGATGGCATCGCAAGATTCTCGCAACCCCCATCAAGACACCTTTCACACCAAAGCGTTCAATCGCTTGGATCATATAATTGGAACAGGTCGGTTGAAAGCGACAAGAAGGCGGAAATATGGGAGAGATCCATTTTTGATAGCCTCTGACCATAGCAATCAGGATTTTTTTCATGATTTTTTAGATTTAGTCACTGCTAGATTGTGCAACTGGCTAATTTCTTTTTTGTTCAAGCGACGGTATTCACCCGGACGAAGTCCTGAGACATCTAGGTTTCCAAACTGGGTTCGGGAGAGTTTGTCCACTAAAAGTCCTACAGCTTCAAACATCTTTTTGACCTGGTGGTTGCGCCCTTCATGAATGGTCAACTGAACCACTGAACGGTTCTTTTCAACATCCACTTTTAAGATCTCGTAAGTCGCTGGCTTGGTTTTCTTGCCATCAATGGTCACCCCTCGTGTCAAGGGACGCAAATTTTCCTTATTGGCAATCCCTTTGACACGCGCCACATAGACCTTATCAATCTCATTACGTGGGTGAATCATCTCATCTGTAAAATCACCATCATTGGTCAAAATCAAGACACCAGATGTATCCCAGTCCAAACGTCCCACTGGGTAGATACGCTCTGGCACTTGAGATAAAAGGTCAACGACTGTTGTCCGCCCTTTATCATCAGATACACTAGAGATGACGCCACGTGGCTTATTTAAAAGATAGTAGACCTTTTCTTCGTTGTAGATTGGAGTGCCTTCTACTTCAACCTGATCACCGGTCTTAATAATAGTCGCTAATTCACGCACAACTTGGCCATTTACTGTAACCAAGCCTTGCTTGATCAGTTCTTCGGCCTTGCGACGACTAGCCACGCCTGCATGGGCAATATATTTGTTAATTCTCATCTAGTTCCTCTGTTCTCTCTGAAAATAATTGACCTTCCTCTGGATCAATGTCCACTTCCTCAACCTTTGGTAATTCCTCCAAATGATTGATTCCCATATAATCCAAAAAATACTCCGTCGTGACATACAAATTGGGACGCCCGAGGACTTCTTTTTTCCCATCCTCTCGGATCAGATCAAATGACAGTAGTTTGGTAATGGCACCGCTGGAATTGACACCCCGAATATCATCGACCTCCACACGGGTGATTGGTTGCTTATAAGCAATGATTGATAAGGTTTCGAGGGCAGCCCGAGACAAACTTTGATTCATGGGCGTTCTAGAATAGTCTCGTAAAACTGAAGCGTAGTCTGCCTTTGTCACCAATTTATAACGGGAAGCTGTCTCCATCAAACACAGACTGGTATCTGTGTCCTCCTGGTATTTTTTGCTTAATTTTTCTAAACTTTGCACCACACCTGTCGGAGGTAAAGAGAGAAGGTCTGCGATTTGTCTGGCAGTAATTCCTTCTTCACCTGCTACAAATAAGAGTGCTTCAATTTCAGCTAATTTGCTCATGTTCAATCCTATTTAAGTAAATTTCTCCAAAAGCCCTATCCTGGATCACCGTTACTTCTTGAATCTTGATCAATTCAAGGGTTGCAAGAAATAGAGTAATGACCTCTTGGAGATCCGTTGCTTCTAGAAACAAGTCCTGCAAGAGAACTTGTGAGCGATCGTGGAATCGGTGACGCAGCTGGTCCATCAGATCCTCAATCTTGTATTCATCCTTTACAATGGTCGTATGGTTCTGACGGAATTCTTCTTTTTTCTTGGTCAATAGTTTTGAGAAAGCCAAGAAAAGATCCACCGTGGTGCGATCATGAAGCAATTCCGTATCGTCGTAGACCAATTCCATCTTGGGTTTTGAATAATAGAGGGCGCGCTCCTCGTGCTGTGAGGCCATCAACTCTCCTAATTGCTTGTAAGTACGGTACTCTTCCAATTGAGAAAGGAGGTCCTGCTCGAGATCCTCTGCTTCATCCATCTCCTCTGCAACCTTAGGAAGAAGTCTTCGACTCTTGATCAAGGTTAGTTGACTAGCCATCAGCATGTATTCCCCTGCTACCTCTAGTTTCATCGCCTGGAGAGTCGCCAGATAAGCCAGATACTGTTCGATCACCTCAATCAAGGGGACCTCATAAATATCCATCTGGTATTTAGAGACCAAGTGGAGCAAGAGGTCCAAAGGCCCTTCAAAATCTTTAATTTTAATATCCATTATTTATATTTTTCTAATGTCACCATGGTTTTTAGGCCCAATTCACGCGCAATACTAAAGAGATCCACACCGTGTTCACGTTGTTTCAAAATATATTGCTCACGAATCGATTGCGCCGAAAGGTCTTGATTCCCTTTTTCGATCAAGAAGGCTTCTAATTGTCGGAATCCCCACTGACGGGAGTAGCATTTTCCTTTATTATCAAAGAGATAAATACCATCTAGGAAGAGTTGCAATTCATCCAGTAACGGCTCTGGAACCTTTAAAACCCGTTTTTGGCCATCTTTGCCCACTCGAATGACATGAAAGTCCAGCTGAATATCTTCGACTTTGACTTGGAGGATCTCACTTGGCAACAAGCCCATCTCCAGAATCAACAAGGCCATCAAGCGTCCCTGTGGGTTAGTTGATTCTTCCCAAAAATGGGTCAGATCCAACAATTCCCGATCATGGGTCTTGGCCGGTTGAATTTTAGGCAAGACCAAACGATGGTATTCAGAAATAAAGCGTTCTTGATACAAATAATATAAAAATTGGTTGACGGCGGATAATTTTCGTTTTTGAACCGCCGGTTTAAAATCTTTAATCGAAGCTTGGTAAATTCTCAAATTTGTCGGTGTCACTTTTCCATGGATCGACTCAATAAATTGGTCCAAATCATAAAAATAGGCAGACTGAGAATTTTCACTTAATTCTTTTTGATCAATAAAACTTGCAATAAATTCTTTCATTTTGGAATCATCTCGTATTCATTTGAAAAACCATGCATTAGCGAATTGATGGCTTTAAGAATCGATTTCCGTGTAATAATCCCTTGGAAATAGCCTTCTTCATCCACCACCGAAAGGAAGGAGTCATCCACCAACTTGTGCAGGACTTCTGTCAAATTGAAGTCTAAGCCGATGACCCCGACCTCTTTTTTTGCAACGTCTACGATATCCATCGAGGCAAAAGTCTCCTCAGGAATCTCGTGTTTCAATTGATAAGATAGAATATCCGTTAGGGAGATCGTCCCCACAAACTTGCGTTCATCCGTCACTACCGGAATACGACTATAGCTAATCTGGCTCAACAACAAGACAGCATGGTCTACATTGTGGTTATCAATCAAGACCGCTAAATTTTTGGCTGGAGTTAAGAACGTCTCTTCCTGCGCCAGCAAGAAACGTTCAAATTCCTTTGCTATCATCTGCTAAACTCCTTTGTCAATTCAGGATACAATACATGGTCTCTCGTGTAGTACTCTACCTTGTAATGAGAATCATCTATCTCAATTTTAGCATAGAGACACTCTCGAATCAGACCGCGTGGTTGACTGATCGATCCAGGATTCACAAAGAGGGTTCTTCCTTCCTTCCAAGCATCTGGGATATGAAGGTGGCCGTAAAGACAGATATCTGCTTCTTCCTCTTGGGCCCACAGATCCAATTTTTGAAAACTAAAATTGATCTGGAAGAGATGCCCATGGGTCTGGATGATCCGTGTTGGCCCTAGTTGGGTCACCAAGCGTTCTGGATAGCCCTCATAAAAATCCATATTTCCTTGGACAACGTGGATCCCTTCCCAGACAGGATCGTCACTTTTTAGCTCAGAATCCCCATTGTGAAAGATCCCATCGACCTGGCCTAGGTATTTTTCTTTAATAGCTTCAACAACGGAGCGGTCTCCATGCGAGTCACTCATCACGATGATTGTTTGCTTTGCCATGATGGAAATACCTCCAATAACTTTTTAACAGCTAAAGCACGATGCGATTGTGTATTTTTTTCTTCAAGTGTTAATTCAGCGGCAGCACGGCCCGTTTCCCCAACTAAGAAGAGTGGATCATAGCCAAAGCCGTGTTCCCCTTTGGGCTCAAAATTAATATACCCTGGCCAATCAGCTTCAACCACCAAGCTTTCCTTGCCTGGCCTTGCAACCACCAAGGTCGTATGGAACTGGGCTGAACGATCTTTCAAGTCAAAAACCATGGCCAATTCATGCAACAATTTCGCATTGTTTTCCGTATCTGTCGCACCAACTCCCGCAAAACGAGCTGACCAAACTCCTGGTAAGCCTCCCAAGATATCTACCTTCAAACCTGAATCATCCGCTAAGACTGTTTTCCCAGTTAGCTCTGCGATGGTTTCAGCTTTTAGGCGGGCATTCTCCTCAAAAGTCATCCCTGTTTCTTCGACTTCTGGAAGCTCTGGATACTGATTGAGGTTTTCCACTTCAAAGCCTAGCTTTTCAAACATATTGCGGAATTCTTTGGTTTTTCCCTCATTTCGAGTCGCAATGAGAATCGTATCTTTGACCTTGTCTTGACCCAAGAAGGCTTCCAAATCCAGCCCATCACTTGGCAAATGCAAATAGAGCAATTTCCCTTTTTCAACCAAGAGCAAGGCTCCTTGACGCTGTACGATCTCAAAAGCTCTTCCCTTGACTTCATTCAAGATTTCAGTCAAAAAGGTTAGGAAACGAAAGGCTGAACCATAGCGCATCACCGATAGATTAAGCGGAAATCCTTCAGGATCCTTGGCAATGAGAAGTTCCAGCTGGTCTAACAGAGTGGAAGCTTCCGCAGGAACTTGACTAAATTGATTGTAGTCTGCATCTTCTCCCCATTGGGCAATATACCAATCTTGGGAATCTTTGTATTCAAATAGTTTGTCACTCATAAATTTACATGCTCCACATTCACTGAACGTTCTAGCCATTTTTCGGCAATCGCTGCAAAGCTATTGGCATTTGCAGTGGTATAAAAGCGGTGGGTCTGCTCTAAGAGTTCGCGGCTCTTATTGAGCTCAAAATAGTTTAATAAGACGGAAATATCCCGAACACACTCCGCTCCACTATCAATCAATTTGACATCCGGTCCCATCACATTTTGAATAATCGGTTTTAACAGGGGATAATGGGTACATCCCAAGACCAAGGTATCAACCTTTCCAACTAGTGGTTTTAGGGTTTCGTAAACCACCTTTTTGGTCACACTGGATGCCAACTCGTT
>JAPJPE010000093.1 GCA_030825825.1 Streptococcus sp.
GCGATGATGACCTTGATGCCACGGCTACGTGCTTCTTCGGCATGTTTGAACATGAGGTCAGGCGTCCGATGTGCGGAAACAACTTTCTTTTCGTAAGCAACACCGAAGTTGTCGAGGACTTCAGCAGCTTTTTGCATGGTTGCCCAGTCGGATTTTGAGCCCATGATGATGGAAATTACTGGTTTCATTTCTTCTCCTTTTTAATAATCGTCTAATGTAGCGCGGACGTAAGCGACCGCCTAGGGCGTTCCATTACTAAAACTGGAGCCTGAGTCTCCAGTTTTCCGCTCCTAGTAGCTCTGCTACTAGGAGTTCCACTACTGCGACGATTATCCTATACTAGCTCGCTAACGCTCGCAAATCAAACGACCATTATCGGGTTTGGCGACTTCGTCGCTCTTAAAATTTATTTATTCGCCTTGCTACCGATATCTGTTCGGTAGAAAAGGCCTTCTGTGTTTTGTTTGTTGAGTTCGTTGTAGATAATGTTTTGGCCGTCTTTGACGGTGTCTGCTGTTGTGACGAGCATGTAGACACGTCCGCCGTTTGAGAGGAGGTCTTGCCCGTTTTCAGCGAATTTGGCACCGGCATAGTAAGTGATGATGTCGCCTTCTGTCTTGGCAGGAAGTTTAACACCCTTCTCATAAGCCAGTGGGTAACCGTTTGATGCGACAACTACGCCCAGAGTGACACCCTTGTCTGTCCATGTGATGGCTGGCTCTTGGCCATCCAAAATGTCCGTGATATTTTGTGCAAAGTCAGATGTCAACCGTGGCAAGATGATTTGCGTTTCAGGATCTCCGAAGCGAGCGTTAAACTCGATAACTTTGGGTCCATCAGCTGTCAAGATAAGCCCAGCGTAAAGGACACCAAGATAAGGACGACCTTCTTTAATCATGCCTTCAAGAACTGGCTTGACAATAGTGTCAACCGCCGTGTCAACCACGCTCTGTGGCAAGTGAGGAACTGGCGCATAGGCACCCATCCCACCAGTGTTAGGTCCCTTGTCGCCATCATAGGCACGTTTGTGGTCCTGAGCCGTTGGCATGATGTAGAACTTGTCCCCATTGACAAAGGCAAAAAGAGAAAACTCTTCTCCATCAAGGAATTCCTCGATGACCACACGCGCACCTGAATCACCGAATTTATTGTCCAAAAGCATCTCGTGAGCCGCTTCGACGGCTTGCTCAACCGTTTCAGCAACGACGACACCTTTACCTAGGGCCAAACCGTCTGCCTTGACGACGATTGGAGCGCCTTTCCCCTCGATGTAGGCCTTGGCTTCCTCGAAATCTGAAAAGGTCCCATAGGCTGCTGTCGGAACGTCGTATTTGACCATGATTTCCTTAGCAAAACCCTTAGACCACTCCAGCTCAGCTGCAGCCTTAGTCGGACCAAAAGCCTTGAGACCAGCTGCATTGAAATCATCCACGATACCAGCTGCAAGGGCATCATCTGGACCGATAAAGGTCCAAGCAATATCGTTGACTTTTGCGAAGTCAATCAGCTTAGAATGTTCGGAAATTCCGATATTGATCAAATCCAGACCGTCTAATCGCATCCCGTCATTACCAGGAGCCACAAAAACCTGCTCAACGTCTTTAGACTCCAACAATTTCTTGGCAATCGCATGCTCACGACCGCCAGATCCAACAACCAAAAGTTTCATCTCGAACCTCTTTTGCGAATTATTTTATTAAATTATATCATAATCGTTCGTTTTATTCTAATGATTTCAGCAAAAGTCTCCTGTTTTCAGTAGAATCCAAACATTTTTTGCTATTTTCTCCTATTTCTCATTTTTTTCCGAATAGTATAGGTGAGACCTACTAATTGACGAAAAGGAGTATTATGCAAACGATCAAAAAAGTTGTATTACTGACTTGTGCGACATGGGGGATGCAAGCCTCTATTACCCATGCAGATCAAGCGACCAATGCCATCTATGCCGAAAAAGGGCAGCTGATGATTCATCTTGGAAACGTCCCAGATAGATACCAAAAGATCCAAGTTCCCGTCTGGTCTGACCAAAATGGCCAAGATGACCTGATTTGGTATCCCGTGGAGCGCAGTGACAAGGGATTCGACCTACAAGTGCCATTGACCGATCATTCTGATCAAGCCGGACTTTATCATGTCCATGTCTATGGGGTGGAGGCAAATGAGCAACTAACCGGGCTTTACCCTCTCACGACAAGCGTTCAGCAAAAAGACCTGACTTCCTCCCAGCCCAAGATCACGATCACACCCATCTCCTCACAGGAATTGGAGATAGACCTGAAGTTATTCGAGGATGTGGAGGAGATTGTCTTTCCCATCTGGTCTGAAGAAAATGGGCAGGATGATCTGATCTGGTATCCAGCAAAGAAGGTCGCACCTGGACACTTCCAACTGCGCTTTCAAGCTCAAAAACACAAGGGAAGCGGGCTATTTCACCTCCACGTCTACCAGAAAAGCAAGGGACAACTAAAAGGGCTATTCCCCACTAGCTTTCAAATAGAAAAGGCAAAGCCAAAGTTCACGACACTCGCGACACATCCAGGGAACACCTATCCCATTGGTGAGTGCACCTGGGGAGCCAAAGAATTAGCCCCTTGGGCCCACAACTGGTGGGGAAACGGTGGCATGTGGGCAGCTAGTGCACGCGCTGCGGGATTCCGGACAGGAGACACCCCAGAGGTCGGCGCCATCGCCTGTTGGGACAATGGAGGATATGGCCACGTCGCTCTTGTAACAGATGTCGAACATGACCAAAAAATTCAGATCCGAGAGGCTAACTACAACGGCCATCGCTATATCGACAACTTCCGTGGCTGGTTCGACCCGACCAATCCCGTCTGGGGAACGGTCACCTATATCTACCCAGATTAAGGTCTTCTTAACCAACAAAAAAGGCACCATCCATTGATGAGTGCCTTTTTGATTAATGTCTAAAATGTCTCACGCCTGTGAAGACCATAGTCAAGCCATATTTGTCCGCCGCTTCGATGGACTCTTGGTCACGAACAGAACCCCCTGGTTGGATGATCGCTTTAATCCCTGCTTTAGCAATTTCTTCCACGTTATCCGCAAATGGGAAGAAGGCATCTGAAGCAAGAACAGCGCCGTCAAGACGGTCTTTAGCTTGGTCAATAGCGATACGGACTGAAGCCACACGGTTAGTTTGACCAGGGCCAACTCCAAGTGTCATGTGGTCGTTGGTCACGATGATACCATTTGATTTCACATACTTGATAGCTTTCCAAGCAAACTCAAGAGCTGTCGCTTCTGTTTCAGTTGGTTGGCGTTTGGTAACTACTTGCCAGTCAGCGGGACTTTCTTTGACCACGTCTTGGTTTTGAACGAGGAGACCACCAACAACACCAGTGTATTCTGCTTCCACTTCACTAGCATCTTGAGCGTTAAATGGCAATTCAAGGATACGCAAGTTTTTCTTCTTAGTTGTCAAGATTTCAAGCGCTTCGTCTGTGTAGCTTGGTGCAATGATGATTTCAAGGAAAACACCGTGCATCTTCTTAGCTGTCGCAGCATCTACCTCACGGTTGAGAACGACAATACCACCGAAAATCGATACTGGGTCAGACTCATAAGCGTAATCCCAAGCAGTTTCGATGTCGTCAGCCTGACCAATTCCACATGGGTTCATGTGTTTCAAAGCCACAACGGTTGGACGGTCTTTGAAATCACGGATAATCCGGATAGCGGCATCAGCGTCACGGATATTGTTGAAGGACAATTCTTTCCCGTTCAGTTGTTTAGCGGAAGCGATGGAGTAATCCGTTGGCAAGGCCTTTTGGTAGAAGTCTGCGTCTTGTTGAGGGTTTTCCCCGTAACGCATTGGTTGCTTGAGATCATAGGTCAAAGTGAGTTTTTCAGGTTTTTCTTCACCCACTTGAGAAGTGAAATATTCTGCAATCAAAGCATCATAGGCTGCCGTATGGCGGAAGACTTTCGCTGCCAAACGTTGGCGAGTTTCGTAACTTGTTTCGCCGTTGGCTGCCAATTCGTCAAGCACAACAGCATAGTCAGCAGGGTCTACCACTACTGTTACGCTAGCGTGGTTTTTTGCTGCTGAACGAAGCATAGATGGCCCACCGATATCGATGTTTTCCACCGCGTCAGCGTAAGTCACGTCTGGTTTTAGGATGGTTTCCTTGAATGGGTAAAGATTGACCACAACAAGGTCTATCAGTTCGATCTGATTATCCTTAGCAGCATCAAGGTGACTATCGAGGTCACGACGAGCGAGGAGACCACCGTGGATATTTGGATGGAGAGTCTTCACACGGCCGTCCATCATTTCTGGGAAACCAGTCACATCATCGATAGCAATGGTATCTACCCCAGCATTGTCAAGGGCAACTTTAGTCCCACCTGTTGAGATGATGTCCCAACCAAGTTTTTTAAGTTCTTGGGCAAATTCAACGATGCCCGCTTTATCTGAAACACTAATTAGTGCGCGTTTAGTCATTCTATTCCTCTTTCTTTAGATCCAACCGCATAGCGACTTCGTTATTGTCTTCTATAAATCCTGTTTCCTGAAAACCCAAACTAGTCAGCAGGTACTTCATTTTTTCATTTCCAACCACATAATCTGCGATAATATGATTGCAAGCTCTATCCATCTGAGCCTCTTTGATCAGAACTTCCAAGGCTTTTCGTCCATAACCTTTTCCTTGGTACTGCTGGCCAATCATTATCCGCCAGATAAAGTATTCCGCTTCATCCTTGTCTATTTCCAGCAGGAGAAAGCCAACCACTTGCTCATCCCAATAGATTGCCATGGGAAACACATCACCATTCTCTCGGTAGAGCCATGCATCAGCTAAAGAACGCACATTTGGAGCTACGAAACGTGCTCGTTCATCAGCTTCAGATATTTTCAAATCCAGCACTGCCTGAAAACTGCTTTCATCTACTAATTTCAGCTCAATCATTTTTTCTCCTTTTGAATGAATAGGGTTTGAGGTGATTAAAGATTAACCTAACTCATATAAAAGGTAGTTATCAAAGTTTATGATTCCTTTGAGGTAATCTCTGTCTGATTTAGACAACTCAAATTCTGGAAAAGTCGCAATTAAACTGGATAAATAAAAATAATTCGGGTGCCTACGATAAGAAAAACCTGCTTGACCGAATCTCCCTTGACAGAAATCATAGGCAAGTTTTAATTCTTGACTTGTGACACCATCTAAAATTTTATCTAACTCTGAAAGCTGACTTTTATCAGTATTTTCTATCATAG
>JAPJPE010000094.1 GCA_030825825.1 Streptococcus sp.
ATTTGGGATTTGTTGGATAAGGTGCGCGATATGGCGGCAGGCTACGGTGCTGAGCTTCTTCCAGAGATTCATGAGCACTATTCTATCCAATTTAAAATTGCCGATCACGACTATTATGTCTATGACTTCGCGCTTCCAATGGTGACCCTCTATAGCCTCTATAGTTCAAAAGTGGATCGCCTTGCCAAGTGGTTGAAGATGAGTCCGATGAAGCAGTTCACGACCCTCGATACCCATGATGGAATTGGGGTGGTCGATGTCAAGGATATCTTGACAGATGAAGAGATTGACTATGCTTCAAATGAGCTTTATAAGGTTGGGGCAAATGTTAAACGCAAATATTCCACAGCAGAATACAACAACTTGGATATCTACCAAATCAATTCGACCTACTATTCAGCGCTTGGAGATGACGATCGTAAGTACTTCCTGGCCCGTTTAATTCAAGCCTTTGCACCAGGTATTCCACAGGTTTATTATGTTGGATTCCTAGCTGGGAAGAATGATTTGGAACTCTTAGAAAACACCAAAGAAGGCCGCAATATCAACCGTCATTACTACAGCAATGAAGAAATCGCACAAGAAGTAGAGCGTCCAGTCGTACAATCCCTTCTCAAGCTCTTTAGTTTCCGGAACAACTCTGCAGCTTTTGATCTAGAAGGAAGCATTGAGGTGGAAAAACCAGATGATCATACCATTGTCATCACGCGCCAAAATAAAGACCAAACTGTCACAGCAGTAGCCCAAATCGATCTTGCTGATGGCACTTACCAAGTGACAGAAAATGGTCAAGAAATGGTGTTTTAAAAAAATATGAACGAACTAAAGGATAAGTAAAAAATGCTTATCCTTTTTCTGTTTTAGATATTGCAACCGTTTACAAAACTATAAAACAATGGTACAATATCTATTGAAAGAAAGGAGGTCGCTTTATGAAAAAAATCATTTATCCATCTGCGGCCCTATTAACGGCTTTTGCTCTATTATCCGTTCAAACAGCAAAAGCAGACACAGCTCAAGTGTCGGATCAAGCCAATGAACCGGCAGCAACAGTAGAAGAGGTGGTGGCTTCTCCAACGCCAGAAAACACCACAGAAAATCAGGGGGAAGTGGCCGAAACACCGACTTCAACAGACCGTGCCGCTGTCCCTGCTGCTTCTCCAACGGTAACATCAACAGAGACGGCATCTCCTGAAGTGGAAAAACTGATTGAAAACATGCCACTCAAACAAAAAGTGACCCAAATGATCATGCCGGACTTCCGTAAGTGGCAGGAGGCTAATCAGGAGTCGCCACAGGATCTCACCAAGGTCAATGCTGAAGTAGCAGATGCGATTGATAAATATGATTTTGGAGGCGTCATTCTTTTTGCTGAAAACGTCAAAGAGACCAAGCAGACCCTGGCTCTGACGCAAGATATGCAAAAGGCAGCGATTGAAAACAAAGCCAATAACGGGAAGATTCCGCTATTATTAGCCATCGACCAAGAAGGGGGGATCGTCTACCGCTTGGGGACGGGTACTGCCCTTCCTGGCAATATGGCCATTGGGGCTACCAATGATCCCAAACTAGCGAAAGAAGCCGGTCAAATCATCGGACGTGAACTTTCTGCACTAGGCTTGAATGTGGACTTCGCTCCGGTTCTAGATACCAATAACAATCCTCAAAACCCTGTGATTGGGCTTCGTTCCTTCTCATCTGACCCAAACCGAGTTGCCTACTTGGGTATTCCGATGATGAAAGGCATTCAGGACTACAATGTGGCTGTAGCAGCCAAGCATTTCCCAGGTCATGGAGATACAGCGGTCGATTCACATACGGGCCTGCCATTGGTGGATAAATCTCTTGCTGAGCTTGAAAAATTGGAACTCCTTCCATTCAAAAAAGCTATGGATGAAGGGGTCGACCTCTTGATGACGGCTCATATCCAATACCCGCAGATTGAAAAAGATCAGGTTGTGTCAAAAGAAACAGGTGAGAAAATCTATGTTCCAGCGACTCTCTCTGATGATATTTTAACGGGCTTGGTACGGAAGAAATACGGCTATAAGGGCGTGATTGTCTCCGATGCCATGGGAATGGATGCTATCGCTAAGAACTTCGGTGAGGTGGAAGCTGTGAAGATGGCCATCAAAGCCGGAGTTGACCTGGTCTTGATGCCAACGACCCTTCGCAGCAAAGCCGATTTGACCAAGATTGATACCATTGTCAATGCGGTGGTAGATGCGGTCCAAACCGGTGACATCTCAGAAGAACGCTTAAATGAGTCGGTTCGCCGGATTCTGAGCCTCAAAGAAAAACGTGGGGTCTTGAATTTTGAACCAAGTGCTCGGACAGCTGAAAAAGCAGAAGAAGCAGTTGGATCTACCCTCAACCGTGACTTGGAACGTAAGATTGCAGCAGCAGCGGTGACGGTTGTAAAAAATGAAGACAATACCTTGCCATTTAAGGTGCAAACAGGGGACCATGTCTTACTCTTAGGAGCTTTTGAAAATGAAGTTCCTGGACTCGATTTGGGTATGCGTCGCTTAATTGCTGACGGGGTGCTTCCAAAAGACACCTCCTTTGTGGCCAAGAACTTCACTAAAGAATCTACCCTTGATAGTCTAAAAGAAGACCTAGAGAAAGCCACTCACATCGTAGTGATTTCAGAGATCGGTTATGAAGGGCAACTGGATAAAGATTTCTGGCGGACCAAGATCCCAACAGAAATTGTCAATTATGCCAATACCAACCATAAGAAGGCAGCTGTCCTTTCTATCTCTAAACCTTATGATGTAGCCAACTATCCAGCAGCCAAAGCCATTTTGGCAGTCTATGGAAATAAGGGAATGGATCCAACGGAATCCCTCAAACCAGACAATGCATTTGGTCCTAATATTCCTGCAGGAGTGGAAGTCATCTTCAATGGCAAGGAACACCTAGGTACCTTACCGGTTGATATTCCAAAAATTGTAGACGGAAAAATGTCGGAAACAGAGTACGCCTACCGCATTGGTCATGGTCTCTTCTATCCAGCACCTGCACCATTGCCAACACCAGAAACCCAAGATCCAACTTCACCAGTCCAAGATCCAACCCATCAGACACAACCAGTAGAGGTTGGTAACACAGGAACACAGGTCCTTGTTAGCAAGCAAGAAAAAGCTAGCCCTCTTGATGGTCCACAAGTTACTCCGATCGCTGTGAAACAAGCCACTGATCAGGCTCCTGTCAGCGTGTCAGCCAGTCCTGCCTCATCGGTATTGCCTAAGACCGGTCAAACAGGGAACCTCCTAGCCCTCATGGGTGTCAGCCTCTTAACCTTCCTTGGATCTTTTGTCTATCCAAGAAAGAAACACTAAGAAATGAAGAATCTCAATTGAGTAGTCTCCCAATTGAGATTTTTTGGTAAACTTTTACTAAAATTAACTCAAAATAGCAAGAGTGAAATAGAAGTTATAATCGGATGAAAAGCCTATATTATCGCCTTTCTGGGCATAAAATAAAAAAATAATAAAATTTTACTAAAAATACTTGAAGTTTTACTTCTGATCAGATATAATACAAGTATAAAAACGTTTACAAAACTAAAGGAGTTTCTCATGACGACAACAATCACATCTCAAGATTTACAAGCAAAATTCCAGGCTGTCTTTGGGGAAAAGGCTGACCACACTTTCTTCTCACCAGGACGGATTAATCTGATTGGTGAACATACTGACTATAATGGTGGCCATGTCTTCCCAGCGGCTATCACACTTGGTACCTACGGAGCGGCAAGAAAGCGTGAGGATAAGGTCTTGCGTTTCTTCTCAGGAAACTTTGAAGACAAGGGGATCATTGAAGTTCCACTTGAAAATCTCCACTTTGAAAAAGAGCACAACTGGACCAACTATCCAAAAGGCGTGCTCCACTTCTTGCAAGAAGCTGGTCATGTCATTGATAGCGGAATGGACGTCTATGTCTACGGCAATATTCCAAATGGATCCGGTCTTTCTTCTTCAGCATCGCTTGAGCTCTTGATTGGCGTCATCGCTGAGAAACTATATGATCTTCAGTTAGATCGTCTAGATCTGGTCAAGATCGGGAAACAAACCGAAAATCACTTCATCGGAGTCAATTCTGGGATCATGGACCAATTTGCCATCGGTATGGGGGCTGATCAACGGGCTATTTACCTCGATACCAACACCCTAGAGTATGATTTGGTACCGCTGGACCTCAAAGACAATGTCGTGGTCATCATGAACACCAACAAACGCCGGGAATTAGCGGATTCAAAATACAATGAACGCCGTGCGGAATGTGAAACAGCCGTCTCTGAACTCCAAGAAAAACTGGATATCCAAACCTTAGGGGAATTGGATCTCTGGGCTTTTGATGCCTACTGCTACTTGATCAAGGATGAAAATCGCATCAAACGGGCTCGTCATGCTGTACTTGAAAACCAACGGACCCTCCAAGCTCGTAAGGCTCTTGAAGCAGGTGATTTGGAAGGCTTTGGCCGTCTCATGAATGCTTCCCACGTATCCTTGGAGCATGACTACGAAGTGACAGGTCTAGAATTGGATACCTTGGTGCATACAGCCTGGGAACAAGAAGGCGTCTTGGGCGCTCGTATGACAGGAGCAGGCTTTGGTGGTTGCGCCATTGCCCTCGTAAACAAAGATAAGGTTGAAGCATTTAAAGAAGCTGTCGGCAAACGCTATGAAGAAGTCGGTGGCTATGCGCCAAGCTTTTATATTGCAGAAGTTGCGGCAGGAACACGGGTGCTTGATTAAAAAGGAGATAGGATGACAGAACAGGTATTAGATGCATTTGTCACAGCGGTCATTGTGGCTAGTGACTACGAAGAGATGGATCGGATCTATCTAAAAAATCGCGTTATGAGTCGCATTGGAGAAGAAGGGCTAAGCGCTCCAGCTCATATGGCAGACTTGATTGCTCTAAAAGATCAACTGGTGGAGATTGCGGTTGCGAATAATAAGATCCAGGACAGCATGGCAGCTAAGGACAGCCTAGGTGCGGAGTTGATGGATTGGATCACCCCTAGCCCTAGTCAGGTCAATCATCGTTTCTGGGAGACCTACCGTCAGTCCAAGGAAGACGCGATTGCGGATTTCTATGCTCTCTCTAAGCGCAATGATTACATCAAGGTCAAGGCGATTGCGCAGAATATTGCCTTTGAAGCAGAAACTCCCTATGGCTCTCTTGAAATCACCATCAATCTGTCAAAACCTGAAAAAGATCCTAAAGACATTG
>JAPJPE010000095.1 GCA_030825825.1 Streptococcus sp.
TGATTGAGGATTTGCGCCAGTAAATATTGTTTTTCACCCTGATCATAAGAGGCGAGTAGATACCGATAAACCGCTACCGTATCCGTCTCCAAAATAGGCAGGTAATACTGTTCCAATGCAGCCCCTGCCGGTGGAAGAAGATTATTTTTTAAAAATGCGAAAGGCGTATTGGGCTTCATCTATTTTTCCTTTTTCTTCTTGGTTCCCTTCGTGATTTGTTTCAAGAGGGTCTCTAATTCACCGACATCCTTGAAACTCCGGTAAACACTAGCAAAACGGACATAGGTGATCTCATCCAAATCCGCTAACTCATCCATAACCAAAGAACCAATATACTCACTGTTGATTTCATTATCACTTTGGCTGCGAACCTTTTGCTCAATCCGGTTTACAATTTCTTCGATTTCATCACTAGAAACAGGCCGTTTTTGAGCCGAGCGGATAATGCCATTAAAGATTTTATCACGAGAAAATTGCTCGCGTGTCCCATCTTTTTTGACAACCACTAGGGTCCGTTCTTCCACTCGTTCGTAGGTAGTAAAGCGATAATGGCATTCTTCGCATTCCCTGCGACGACGGATGGTATTCCCATCTTCAGCTTGTCGACTATCCACCACACTAGACTTACTTCCACCACATTTTGGACAACGCATTTGCTACCTCCTTAAACTGTTTTAACACTTCATTTTACCATAAATTGAAGCGTAAAGAAAGCAGAAGAACAGGAGAATCCCCTATGCTTGCTCCTCATTGATCCATAAAAAAGAGTCGAAGGACGATTGACTAAAATCGTTTTCCTTTCGACTCTCCATTTATATTAAAGCGATAATTCAGCTTCTAAGCCATAGTGATCACTGACATGGGGTTTGTTTTGATCATCAAAAATGACATGTAGACGCTGGATGTCCCATTCTGGACTTGCAAAGACGTAATCGATTCGCAATGGAACTTGATTATCCGTCCAGCCATCGATTCCAGGACCTACAGTATAAGTCCCCTTTGTTTCTTTGGCTTCGATAAAACTATCTTGAAGTTTTAGCGAACTGGATAGAATCGTTTCATACCCTTCTTGACCAGCAGGATTATTGAAATCACCAGCTAGAATAAAAGGTTTGCCTACTTGGCTGAAGTAGTTCTCAATGCGTGGCCACTCAAATTGGAAACCTTTGTCCCACCAAGAAAGATGGACGCTGGCAACAGCAATCTCTTTGCCATCTACACTTGTATGGGCAACGGCTACTCGACGCGTATGATAGTCCGTTGGATCATCCATATTGGATACCAAAATCTCATCCGCCTTCAAGGGTTGACGCGAAAGAACCGCTACACCCTCATTGAGGTGATCATAGCCAATATGGTTGTAGGCCCAAGTCCAATAATAGTGGAGTCCTTGAGCAGCTAACTCTTCAACCAATACGCGAACAAAGTGATCCTTGTGAATCGCTACAGATGACGGCAAGGCTTGATAATACTCATCTGTTTCGACTGCTTCTGAGGCCATTTCTTGATTGACCTCTTGGAAACAGATCACATCATATTGCGCTTCTAAAATTTGTTCCTTGAGGGTTTCAAATTTTTGCTGAGCATTCTCTTCCATCCAACTATGGGAATTTAATGTTAAAAATTTCATCCCCTGATTTCTCCTTCTCTCCAAATCAAGAAACGGCAAGAGGCCGGGTGCACTGTCCCAACCTCATTTTCTTTGCCGACGTCTCTTATAATTCTACCGTTGCAACTGGCGCATTTGCTGCCAATTTACCTGTATGTTCGACCTTAACCGATTTAATCGCATCTGCATTTGTGAAGACAACAATTGTTGAAGTTTCACGACCCGCTGCACGGATTGCATCAAGGTCTGCTTCTACCAAGAGGTCCCCAGCAGCCACTGTTTGACCTTCAGAAACTTTAACCTCGAATGGTTTTCCTTCAAGACTAACTGTATCTAGACCGATATGAACCAAGACTTCCAAACCATTATCTGTTACCAAACCAAGGGCATGTTTGGTTGGGAAGACACTAGTAACTTTACCAGCAACTGGTGAAACGATGTGGCCATTTTCAGGCTCAACTGCAAATCCGTCTCCCATCATTTTTTGTGAGAATACAGGATCTTTCACATCTTCGATGTTGATCACTTCACCATCTGCAACAGAGTTAACTTCATCAGTTACCCCTTTAAAGGTTGCTTCAGCCTTTTGAACTGCTGTCATTTGGCTAGGAAGTGTTTCAGGAATAACTTCACCTGAATCAAGAACGTCTTGGATATCAGATTTCAATACGTCAGCTTTAGGTCCGTAGATCGCTTGGACACCTTGTCCTTTCATGACAAGACCCATAGCGCCTTCAGCTTTCCATTGTTCTTCTGTTCCGACTTTTTCAGCGTCCTTAACGGTTACACGAAGACGAGTCATACATGCGTCAACGTCTACGATATTGGCACGTCCACCAAGAAGGTTGATAATGTTAATGACTTGTGAGCTTGCTGAGCTTGTAGCTGCACCTGCTGCTGCACCATCTCCTGCAGGGGCATCATCATTTTGTTCATAGTTACCGTTACGTCCTGGAGTTGCATAATTGAATTTCTTAATCATGAAGTTAGCAATGAAGTACATGATAAAGGCAAAGAGGACTGTTACCCATACAAAGTTAAAGATATCTAATGCCAAACCAGCATTGATGGCCATTGGGGTACGTGTCAAGAATTCGATTGAACCGAATGAGTGAACACGAAGGTTAACCAAGTCAGCCATTGCAAAGGCAGCCCCTTGAACAAGAGCATAGATGATGTACAATGGTGT
This sequence comes from Streptococcus sp., assembly GCA_030825825.1. Lineage (GTDB taxonomy): Bacteria > Bacillota > Bacilli > Lactobacillales > Streptococcaceae > Streptococcus. The sequence goes on from JAPJPE010000095.1 coordinate 2,799, forward strand.
AGCAATAAACATGAACATGTATTCAATTGGTTCTGTTACACCTGTCAAGAAGGTTGCAAGGGCAGTTGCAAAAAGCATCCCTTTGTATTTTTCTTTTTTATCTGTATCCACATTGCGGTAGATGGCAACCACGATCCCCATCAAAATACCAAATGATCCGATCATTTGACCAACTTTGAAACGAGCTGGTGTGTAGGCATGAAGCAAGTGTTGGTATTGGGTAGGATCTGACTTCTTCAAGTTAACAAGGTCTGTTACCCAAGCCAACCAAAGTGGATCTTGTCCAAATACAGTTGTTCCTTTGGCAGCACCTGTAAGAACTTGGTAGCTACCACCCAATTGAGTATAGTTGATTGGAATAGTCAACATGTGGTGAAGACCAAATGGCAAGAGAAGACGTTCCAAGGTACCAAACAAGAATGGTGCCAATACTGGAGCTGTTGATTGTGAGTTGGCGATCCAAACACCAAATCCATTAATTCCTGATTGAACTACTGGCCACAAGGCTGACAAAACCAAGGCTGTAAGAGCTGAACGAACGATAACAACGAATGGTACAAAGCGTTTCCCGTTGAAGAAAGAAAGGGCTTCTGGGAGTTTACGGTAGTTGTAGTATTTATTGAAGGCAGTTGCTCCAACGAAACCTGAGATAATCCCTACAAATACCCCCATATTAAGGGCTGGTGCTTCAAGAACACTGATAAAGTAGTCCGCAACTTTAATTGATCCACCGAAGATTGTGTGAACCGTTGCAGATTTATCAGCTAACATTGCAGATGTCACTCCGAAAACTGCACCGGTAATACGGTTAATCAAGATGAAAGAGAGACCAGCTGCAAAGGCACCCCCTGCACGTTCTTTGGCCCAGCTACCACCGATAGCAAGGGCAAAGAGGATGTGAAGGTTTCCGATAACCCCCCAACCGATTTGTTCGAGAATTCCACCTGTAATAACAAGTGGAGATAAATTCGGGTTGATCATAGGGATAGATTTCCCGATTGAAATCATCAACCCAGCCGCTGGCATAACAGCGATAACGACCATCAAGGCCTTACCAAACTTCTGCCAGAATTCAAAGCTAAATAAACTTTTGAATGATCCTTTGTTCATCATTCAACCTCCTTATATTGTTTAAGGCTTTGTTTTAAGAAAACGTTTGCGCTTAATTTGTTTCTAGTATACCATATTTTAAAAATTTGTAAAGCCTTACATTCATTTTTTTCTCCAAATTTTATCTTTTTTTATCTTTTTTAAGCCATATTCTTTTTAAAACTCATTCTTTTTTGACGCAAACGTTTCCCTTGAAGTATAAAAACATTCGAACCCTCTAAGGGTTCGAATGTTTTATTCTAATGCGTCTTGCATGGCATAGCCAATCCCACGAACGGTCTTAATATAGCTTTTTTGACCTGGTAGATCAATTTTCCCACGAAGATACCGGATATAGACGTCCACAATATTAGTCTCACCTGTACTCTCGTACTTCCAGACACTTTCCAATAACTGATCTCGTGTCACCACTCCCTTGCTCCCCATCAGGGTCGCCAGGAGATCATATTCTCTGCGGGTTAAACTAATCATGTCTTTCCCACGATAGACGGTATGGTGTTCCACATCAATGCGCAAATTGCGGTATGATGTTGGGATTTTCATCTGACTACAATGTTGGTCAATATAATCACGTCCTCTAAAAATGGCTGTGATCTTATCTACCAAATCGCTGATAATAAAGGGTTTGACCATATAGGAAACGGCAAAGCGCTGAATACTCTCTTTGTGCTCAGCAATTTTTTCGCGGCTATCCAAAACAATCAAAACAGAAGCTGGGCGAATCCGACTGATTTCCTCTGCGAATGTTTCACCAGACATATCTGACAGATCGTAATTAAACAAGATCAGATCATATTTAGTCGCAGCAATCAAAGCCAGACCCGCTTTTCCATCCTCGACCACATCAACTTGATACCCCTCTTTTTGAAGTTCCAAATCAATGAAGCGAGCGATTTGCTTCTCATTTTCTACTAGTAGAACTCGTTTGACCATAGAGCAAGATTATTTTTCGTCGTACCAAGAATAGTGGAAGGTACCCTCTTTGTCTTTCCGTTGGTATGTGTGGGCACCAAAGTAGTCACGTTGCGCTTGGATCAAGTTCGCTGGAAGATCAGCTGAACGGTAGCTGTCAAAGTAAGTGATGGCAGCTGAGAAGGTTGGCACTGGTACACCAGCTTGAACAGCAAGAGCTACGATATCCCGAACTGATTGTTGGTACTTAGCAGTGACATCTAAGAAGTACTCATCCAAAAGAAGGTTAGCAAGATCTGCATCACGGTTGTAAGCATCTGTAATCTTTTGCAAGAAACGAGAACGGATGATACATCCATCGCGCCAGATAGATGCGATGTCCGCAAATGGCAAGTTCCA
>JAPJPE010000096.1 GCA_030825825.1 Streptococcus sp.
AGGTAGCGTTCTTAGCTGAATACAAAGATTATTCTCCTTTCAGAGCATCAAATTTGGCCTTCATGGTTGGATTTTTCCGTGTCAATTTTTTAACGGAAACATCATCCAACTTGTTGTTAGCGAGACGAAGTTGATTTTCTGATGTGGTCAGGAATTTCTTGACTTCTTCCATTCGCTTGATGGCCTTGTCGATTTCATCGATGGCCTTGCCAAAGTTGACAGAAGCCGAATTGTAGTTCTTAGCAAAGGCAACTTTGAAAGCATCCAGGTCTTCTTCAAAGTGGGTGATGTCGATATTTTGTTCACGAACAAGCGCCAGTTCCTGCTTGTATTTAAGGGAATTGAGGGCCGCATTGCGCAAGAGCCCAATGATCTGGATAAAGAACTGAGGACGGACCACATACATCTTCTCATACTCGTGGCTAACATCGACAATCCCTGTGTTGAAGTAGTCATTATCTGCTTCAAGCATGGTCACTAAAACCGCATATTCACAGTTTTTTTCTCGACGGTCCTTGTCCAATTCCTTGTAGAAATCCGCATTCTTATGCTTCTTCTCTGTCCCGTCAGCTTCATTCTTCATCTCGAACATAATAGAGATAATCTCCACCCCATTTTCATCGCACTCGCGGAAGATAAAGTCGCCTTTAGACCCACGTGCAGAGACCTTGTTGTCCTTTTCAAAATAGGCATTTGGGAAGGCAAAACTGCGAACCTTGTTGAATTCACTTTCCGCATACTGTTCCAGACTTTCCCCGATAGCCTTGGTCGACTGCTGGGCCTTAAAATTCTTGTAGAACTCGACCTGTTCATTGGCTGCCTTAAGTTGGGCTTCATAGTTTTGCTTAACAGAAGTCAGAGAAAGCTCGTTTTCTTTTTCTTGTAATAGAAGCTGATTTTTGACCTGATCTCTTTCTTTCTCTAGATCAGACAGCGTCTTTTGCAGCTGATTTTCATGTTCCAAGCGCAAGGTGGCCAACTGATTCTCCAGTGCTTGCACTTCTTTTTCTTTCTCTAGCAGGCTTTGGCTAGCGGTTTGCTCCACCTCTTTTTTGGCCAATTCTTTTTCAGTATCAAACTGTTGAATCTGGTTTTGTAACTGGGCAATTTCTTGATCCTTCTTAGCTAACTTCTCTTGTTGCTCATTAAGGGCCTTTTGCTCAGCCAAAGCCAACTCTTGCCGAATCCGCTCATGAATTTCCTTGTCAAACTCAGCTGTCCGTACCTGTGACAAGAGTTCGCTGTATTGACTTTCGTTGACTGTAAAGACTTCCCCACAGTTGGGGCACTTGATTTCGTTCATAGCATGCCTCTTTCTCTATTCTTAGTATATTATATCATGCCACTTGGAAAATCAAAACCAGCAAACGAGGCTTGCTGGTCTCCACTTATTTCTTTTCAATCGGAGCGACACTGGCCAAGAGTTTCTTGAGCCCAACTTCTGGGAAGTTGATCTTGAGCTCTTGGGTGTTGCCACTACCAGAGACTTCAAGCACAGTTCCTTCTCCCCACTTCTTGTGAATAGCAATGTCGCCAATAGACCAAGAGACGCTCTCTTTGGCACTAGAACGGTTGCTATTGCCAAAGGGGAGGCTTGATGATGTGAGGGCACTTGGAGCTGCTTGTCTCTTGCGCTCTTGAAGGGCTTGTGACAGACTCATGCCTTTTCCAAAGGTCGTTCCGCCACCATTGCTATAAGAAGCCTTAAAGCTAGTGTTGGCCGGACGCGCTAATCCTTGGTAGCTTAACAAATCTGAGCTAATTTCATTGATAAAGCGCGTCGGACGGTTATAGCTGGTCCGCCCAAAGAGCAAACGAGAATTGGCATTGGTCAAGAAGAGAACCTTCTCTGCCCGCGTGATCCCTACATAAGCCAAGCGACGCTCTTCTTCCAACTCGTCTGGATCCTCTGCCGCACGACTAAGAGGAAAGACATTTTCTTCCATTCCAATCAAGAAGACGACTGGGAACTCCAATCCCTTGGCCGCGTGAAGAGTCATCAGGGTCACTTCTGAGGTTTCTTGGGCCCCATCATCTGTATCGGCAATCAAGGCCAAATCGTTCAAGAAACGACTCAAGGTTTCCACACCTGATTCGTCTTCGACGGTCTCTCCATTTTCATCAAAATTCTTGGTAACAGATAGGAACTCTTGGATATTCTCGATGCGGGCCTGACTTTCCAAATTTCCCTGATTGGTTAGGGCTGTCATATAGCCTGTCTTGTCAAGAACTTCTTCGACCAATTCTGTAATGGTCAGCTGGTCTAATCTTTCTCTCAAATCAAGAATGAGATTGGCAAAGTCCCAGATGGCTTGGGCAGCCTTTCCTTTGATGCCTGAGAGCACGATATTGGCTGAAGCATCTAGAAGTGAAGACTCTTGCATTTGAGCAAAGTCACGAATCTTATCCACTGTACCTGGCCCGATTCCCCGCTTGGGTTCATTGATGATGCGCTCAAAACTGATATTGTCACTGAGGTTGGCAATCAAGTTCAGATAAGCAATGACATCCCGAATTTCCTTCCGGCTGTAGAACTTAGTGCCCCCTACCATGGTGTAGGGAATGTTAGACTTGAGCAGGGCTTCTTCAATGGTCCGGGACTGGGCATTGGTCCGGTAGAGAACGGCAAAATCACGGTGTTTGTAGCCAGCTTCGCGACTAAGCTCTTCAATCGTTTTAGCAACAAAGACTGCTTCATCCTGCTCGTCATTAGCCCGGTAATAGACAATCTCTTCCCCGTCTTCATTTTGTGTCCAGAGATTCTTCGGACGGCGGTGGCGATTGTTTTTGATGACATCATTGGCTGCTTGCAAGATCGTCTTGGTCGAGCGATAATTCTCTTCTAGGAGGACGACCTTAGCTTCCTTATAATCCTTCTCAAAGTCCAGGATATTCTGCATATCTGCTCCCCGCCAGCCATAAATAGACTGGTCCGCATCCCCAACGACACAGATATTTTTAAAGCGTGAAGCCAAGAGTTTGACCAACTGGTATTGGGCATGGTTGGTATCTTGGTACTCATCTACATGGATGTATTGGAACTTCTGCTGGTAATAGGTCAGCACATCAGGATGCTGATCAAAAAGACGCAAGGTCAGCATGATCAAATCATCAAAGTCCACTGCTTCTGACTGACGGAGTTCCTTTTGATAAGCCTCATAGCACTTAGCAACGATCTGGGTATACATATCTCCAGCCTGGGCAGCATAGGCCACTTCATCAATCAGGTCATTTTTGGCATTGGAAATAGTCCCCAAGATGGTCCGTTCATTCCATTTCTTAGGATCCAAGTTCAAGGACTTCAAGATCCGCTTCATCAAGGTCCGTTGCTCACCTGGATCGACAATGGTGAAGTTGCGATTGTAGCCAATATGATTCGCATCTCGACGGAGAATACGCACACACATAGAGTGGAAGGTGGCAATCAAGCAATCTTGGGTGGCTGGATTCAACTGATAAGCCCGTTCCTTCATCTCTCGAGCGGCTTTATTGGTAAAGGTAATGGCCAAAATATTCCAAGGATTGACCATTTTTTCATCGATCAAGTAAGCGATCCGGTGGGTCAGGACACGTGTCTTACCAGAACCAGCCCCCGCCATGATCAAAAGGGGACCTTCTGTCGTTTGGACCGCCTCTGCTTGGCGATCATTCATACCATTCAATAAAGGATTCATCTCATACTCCTCATTCATTCAATCGTTCTATTATACCACAAAACCTGCCTAGCTTCTTTTAAAAAAGGACTCATTTGAATTTCCCTTCCAAAAACGATATAATAGTAGCTTAAAGAAAACAGGTTCATATCCGAGGTTGTAGGAGGAAATTTTGGAAAAACCATACAGTAACTTAAAACTGGCCGAACGTGGTGCCGTCATCAGTATTTTAGCCTATTTACTACTTTCTTCAGCAAAATTAGCTACTGGTCATCTGCTTCACTCCTCTAGTTTGGTAGCCGATGGATTTAACAACTTATCAGATATTATCAGCAATGCTGCCCTGCTCATCGGGATTCGTCTCGCTCGCCAACCAGCTGACCGTGATCACAAGTTTGGTCACTGGAAAATTGAGGATCTAGCTAGTCTAGTCACCTCCATCATTATGTTTTATGTCGGTTTTGATGTCTTACGCGATACCCTCCAAAAGATCTTCAGCAATGAAACAGTTAGCATTGATCCACTTGGCGCTGGTGTCGGAGTGGTTTCAGCCCTTGTTATGCTAGGCGTTTATTTCTACAATCTTCGCTTAGCCAAACGAGCCAAATCTAAAGCCTTAAAAGCAGCCGCAAAAGACAATCTTTCAGACGTCGTCACATCTCTTGGAACGTCGATCGCGATCGCTGCTAGTGCTTTTAACTATCCAATTGTCGATAAAATCGTAGCCATCATCATCACCTTCTTTATCCTCAAAACAGCCTACGATATCTTTATGGAATCTTCCTTTAGTCTTTCAGATGGCTTTGACGATAGTCTCCTCGAAGATTACGAAAAAGCTATTTTAAAACTCCCTAAGATTGCGCGTGTGAAATACCAACGCGGACGGACCTACGGAAGCAATATCTATCTGGACGTTGTCTTGGAGATGAATCCCGATCTTTCAGTCTATGAAAGCCATGCGATCACAGAAGAAGTCGAGAATCTCCTAAAAGAAGAATTTGGAGTCTTTGACATTGACGTCCATGTGGAACCTAGCTCAATTCCTGAAGATGAGCTGATCGAAAACGTTGAAAAGAAACTCTTAACCTACGAAAAACGCCTCTATGCTAAGCAAGAGTTTGATACATTGCTAGCGGATAATTATACCTTGATTGACGATACCGGTCACGAACACAACAAGGCAGAATTAATAGAGGCTCTCGCAAGCGACCAAGTTCAATTCCAAAACTTTGAACTGGAGTCCATCAGCCAAAAAACCAAACTTATCCGTTATGAACTAGACGGTCAAATCCATACCAGTCTCTGGCGTCGCCACGAAACTTGGCAAAAGATTTTCCATCAAATCACAAATAAAACCGACTAAAAGAGGCTGGGACAAAAGTCCTAGCCTCTCAATTATTTTTGGATTGTCGAGC